>NZ_JBAEAP010000279.1:0-28282 GCF_056205495.1 Psychrobacillus sp.
GATATAGATTAGACAGTAAATAAAGGAGGTAAACAGATGGACCAAGTACATAACGAGGATTTAACACCAAAAGAAGCCATTGATGCACTGGAGCAAATTCAAGGAAAATTCCCTGGTGCGAGGCGCGCACACGCTAAGGGGGATATGTATGAGGCGATATTTCTTCCAAATGGAAATGCTGTACCCTATACGGTTGCACCCCATCTTCATAGAGAAGCAATTCCTGCTACTGCTCGATTTTCCAATAGCCCCCCTAACCCTGCCTCCGTCGATTATCTTGTTCCCGCCAAAGGGCTCGCCGTTCAATTTCAGCTACCCGATGGAAGCTTCACCAATTTAGTGAGCTCTACTGTACCGATGTTCGTCACGAGCAGTCCTAGAGAGTTTATCGATATGATCGAAATATTTACGGATAAAAAAACTGGGATTAAAACGATTGACCGAACCATCAATATGGTTGAGCTAGTTTCTAAAAAATATCCACATAGCAAAGAGGTCATTCAAATCATTAAGGAGCAGGCAAAGCAGCCACCAACGAGCTACGCTGAGCTTCACTACTATCCTATCCACGCCTTCTATTTCGTTAATAAAGACGGCGAACGCCAAGCAATCAAATACGAATGGGTTCCTGTCGATGAAACAAAGGATCCTGCTCTAACAAGCAAATCGATTTCAGCCAACTATTTGACGGAGGAGCTCGACGACCGATTAAAGCGCGGGCCAGTCCAGTTTGATCTTTTCATTCGCTTAGCAGAGGAAGGAGATAATCCGAATGATGCGACGGATATGTGGCCGGAGGATAGAAGAAAAGTGAATATAGGTCGTTTGGAAATTAGAAATAAAATACATCCTAAGGAAGACATTGTTTTTGATCCAACGATTGTACCTAAAGGGATTGAGCTGACAGACGATCCCATACTACACTTTCGTAGTGGAGCATATGCTGAATCGTATGAGAGGAGAAGTAAAAATGAATAAGAAAGCCCCAAACACATAGTAAATGAACATAAAAAAACACTCGAACGAATTCGAGTGTTTCTAACTGTTATGGACGCCCCTGGAGGGAATCGAACCCCCATCTCAAGAACCGGAATCTTACGTCATATCCATTAAACTACAGGGGCAAGCGACCTTTCTATTATACAAATGGTATAGGAATAATTCAAGTAAACATTTCAAAGCTTAATATTTGACCTTCCTTGACCATTCCATGTATGATAAAGTTACAACTGAGGTAGAAATTCTCAGTACACAATATAAAACAATAATAACCACCTTGAAGGAGGCAATCTTGGATGAATTTAATTCCTACAGTTATTGAACAAACAAATCGCGGCGAGCGTGCGTACGACATTTATTCTAGATTATTAAAGGATCGTATTATCATGCTTGGTAGCGGAATTGATGACAACGTAGCAAACTCTATCGTTGCTCAGCTTTTATTCTTAGAAGCAGAAGATCCAGAAAAGGATATCTCTATCTACATTAATAGCCCAGGCGGAAGTATTACTGCTGGTATGGCAATCTACGATACAATGCAATTCATCAAACCAGACGTACAAACTATTTGTATCGGTATGGCAGCTTCCATGGGGGCATTCTTACTTACAGCTGGAACAAAAGGCAAACGCTATGCACTTCCAAATGCTGAGGTAATGATTCACCAACCACTTGGTGGAGCTCAAGGGCAAGCTACAGAAATCGAAATCGCTGCAAAACGCATCTTGTTCCTACGCGATAAGCTAAACAACATTATGTCTGAGCGCACTGGTCAACCACTTGAAGTCGTTTCTAAAGACACAGATCGCGACAACTTCATGACAGCTGAGCGTGCATTAGAATACGGTCTAATCGACCATATCATTTCACGTAGCGAAATGAAAAAAGACGCAAAATAATATAATATAAATCCAAGGCAGTGATTCACCGCCTTGGATTTTTTTATAAAAAGATGAAAGGTCGTGTTCCATTTGCTATATACAATAAGTTCTCTGTTAATCATATTGTCCTTAGTCATTTACATCGTAAGTCTACAAAGTAAAATAAAAAAATTAGAAGCACGACAGACCCTTCCGTTTAAAGGAGACAAAGCCTTAGAAAAACAAATCGTAGAGATGAATAATAATGACAGCAGCCAGGTTGAAATGGTCAAGCTTGTTCGGAACGAAACAGGCTTGGGACTAGTTTCTGCCAAAAAATATGTAGATAAAGTGCTTAACCACATTTAATGACATTCTACAAAAAAAGCTGTTATCTAATCCAAGCGGACTAGATAACAGCTCTTTTTCTTTATTCAGCATTAGAAATGAACTTAACTAATGATTCCACAGCTTCCTCTTCATCAGAGCCTTCAGCACTCAAAGTAACAGTAGCGCCCTTGCTAATCGCAAGACTCATGATTCCCATGATACTTTTAGCGTTTACCTTTTTGTCATCTTTTTCAAGAAACACATCTGCTATAAAACGATTCGCTGCTTGTACAAATAAAGCTGCTTGTCTCGCCTGTAGTCCTGATTGTAATTTTACTTCGACCTGTTGTTCCGCCATAATCCTTAGCCCCATTTCTTTAAATTGATTCGCCTCTTCTTAAAGCATCTGCTATTTCATCCAGCTTACGCAAGCGATGGTTAACACCTGATTTACTTACAGTTCCAGTGGAAACCATGTCGCCTAGCTCCTTTAGGGTTACATCCTGATACTCGACACGAAGACGGGCAATTTCTCGAAGCTTCTCAGGCAATTGGTCCAGCCCGATTGCATTATCGATAAAACGGATGTTATCCACTTGTCGGATAGCTGCACTGATGGTTTTGTTCAGATTGGCCGTTTCACAGTTGACCAAGCGATTGACACTGTTCCGCATGTCTCGGATGATTCGCACATCCTCAAATTTTAAGAGGGCACGATGTGCTCCAGCGATGCTTAAAAAGTCAGAAATTTTTTCTGCTTCCTTTAAATATGCCACAAAACCTTTTTTACGTTCAATGGTTTTTGCATTTAATTCATAAAAGTTCATTAAATCGACTAATGCGTCGCTATGTGTTTTATATAAGGAGTAAATTTCTAAGTGATAAGAGGAAGTTTCTGGATTATTGACAGAGCCTCCTGCTAAGAAAGCTCCACGTAGGTAAGCTCTTTTACAGCAGTTCTTTTTGACAAGCTCCTGGGAAATCGAATACTCAAATTCAAAGCCTTCCTTCAAGATCATTAAATCCTCTAGTAGCCTCTTGGATCCTTCTCTTACTCGGCAAATATAAACATTATTCTTTTTAAGACGCATCTTTTTACGCACAAGCACTTCCACGTTCAGCTGATACAACGATTTTATCAACGTGTAAAGCCTTCGGGCAATCGCCGCATTTTCGGTTTGGACATCCAAGCTAAGCATTTTGTTGCTAAAAGAAAGAGATCCATTCATACGGATGAGCGCTGAAAGCTCTGCCTTCATACAGCAAGGCTCAGCCTCCTCCTGTGTCATCTCTTTTTTTGTTTCAGAAGCAAACGACATATAACGTTTCCCCCTTTCTTGCAGTGCCTCTCTATTGTTTAAATCCTTTTTGGCCTGCATATTCGTATAGCCATTCCGCTACTTTTATCGCATCATGACGGACAGCGCCATTATATACGATGGAAATGTCCTTTTTAACGATTTCTATGTCTAGTGTTTCTAATTTCTCTATATCAATTTTAACGGGAGAAGCCTTCTCCTGCTTATATAAATACTGAACATTTTCAGGAATATCCTCATTACTTATCAACAAAGAGTCTATAAAGTTCTCGCCTACATGGTCGATCAATGCTTCTACATGATCATACGCAGTATAGTTATTCGTTTCTCCAGCCTGTGTCATCAAGTTGCAAATGTACACTTTTTTAGCCTTCGAACGGATAACTGCCTTACGAATATCTTCGACTAAGAGATTAGGCAAAATACTAGTATAAAGGCTACCTGGTCCAATTGCTATAATATCCGCTTGGCGGATTAGGTTAATTGCCTCTGGCAGTGGCTTTACATCGTCAGGAGTAATAAATACCTTTTCTATCTTTTTCCCATAGTCCGGTATTTTAGATTCCCCTGTAACAATAGTTTTATCCTCAAATTGTGCATGGAGCGTGACTAGCTGATTGGCAGCAGGAAGCACTTTTCCATGAATATTTAAAACACGGCTCATTTCCGTGATTGCATGTGCGAAATCTCCCGTAATCGAGGTTAAAGCAGTAATCATTAGATTGCCTAAGGAATGTCCCTCGAGTTCGCTGGAATTAGTGAAGCGAAACTGAAACATTTCTTCTACGAGCGGCTCTACCTCTGATAAGGCTGCTAAGACGTTACGGATGTCACCGGGTGGTGGAATATCATAATCATCTCTTAATCTACCGGAGCTTCCTCCGTCATCTGCAACTGTAACAATGGCAGTAATATCTAATGGAAGTTTTTTTAGTCCTCGAAGCAAGGTTGATAAGCCAGTACCACCACCAAGGATGACTATTTTTTTACGGTGTTTTGTACGACCCATTAAGTCATTCCTTCCTGATAGTAACATCTCTATGAGTTATTACTGTTTCATCGTCTTCTTTAAAAACCTTACCGAAATATTCTGCTAGTGTTACAGAACGGTGCTGACCGCCCGTACAGCCAAAGGCAATCACAAGCTGCGTCTTGCCTTCTCGCTTGTATTGCGGAATCATAAAGGCAAACAAGTCTTTTAGTTTTTCGATAAGCGTCTTCGTATCTGCCCATTTTAAAACGTAGCTAGAAACCTCTTCATTTAATCCTGATTTTAAGCGAAGCTCCTCGATATAATACGGATTTGGAAGAAAACGAACGTCAAAAACCAAATCTGCATCAATAGGAATTCCGTGCTTAAATCCAAAGGACATAACATTCACCGTAAAGACCTGGCTTCCATTTGTAGAAAATTCCTCTTGAATTTTTTCTCGAAGCTCGCGTGGCTTCATCTTGGATGTATTATAAATAAATTGTGCTCTGCCTTTTAAGTCAGAAAGAAGCTCTCTTTCCTTTTTTATACCTTCTAATGGTAATCCTGCATTTGCTAAAGGATGGGAGCGTCTTGTTTCCTTATATCTTCGGACAAGAACCTCATCCTGTGCATCCAAAAATAACACCTTAGGAGTTACAGAAGTTGCTTCTTGAAGCTGGTTAACGGAGTCAACGAGTGAATGAAACATTTTTCCTCCACGTAAATCCATTACCGCTGCTATATTTCGCGGCTGCTGATTTGACTCAATCATTAGCTTGATAAAAGTGCTTAGGAGCTCAGGAGGAAGATTGTCTATGCAATAATAGCCTAGATCTTCAAAGCTTTGGATAGCTACTGTTTTTCCTGCTCCCGACATTCCAGTAATTATGACTACTTCTGTTTCTGGCTTCTGCTGAGTTTCCACTATCTATTTATCCTCCCATGATTGTTGAATAGTTTCACTGATTAATGCGAAATCTGGCGTATATACAAAAGTACCGTATTGCATACCCTTTTCCTTTACAGCAAACATAAGATTTGTTCGATCTCCCTCTGCCATCGGTAGATGTGCCAAATCTTCAACCGGGTGCCATTCAAGCACACCTTCTTTAGTTTCTTTATATGGAGTTCCTTCTATATCTGTTCCGATAAAGGTAAATAACATCCATTCATCTAGACGTTTCCCATCCTCTTCAATGAGCATTGTATAGATTCCCTTTAAATGTGGATTGATCGGTACAGTGTTTGTCTCTTCCGTAAACTCACGAACAGCAGAAATAAGAATGGATTCTCCTTCTTCCATTTTCCCGCCTGGTGCAACATACCAGTTTCTACGTGGTTTCTTTAATAACAAAACTTTGTCGTCTTTACAAATAAGTAAATTAGCGATTCTTTGCACGTCTGGTCACTCCATCTGTCTGTAGTTACCTTATATTATACATGAATTTGCACAAAAAGAGGCTGCTTCACGATTTAAATCGCAAAACAGCCTGTTCAAATCTTGCATATATAAAAAGGGGGTCAATTTATATACTTTACTATACACTTAATATGTTTCAGAACAGTTACAGTTAAATTAAGATAAAATTAAATTAAATATTTGATGTGTTTTTATCTTTTAAATGCTCAATATAGTGCTGAGCTGATAAAGCTGCTACACTACCATCACCTGTTGCTGTGACAATTTGACGAAGCATTTTATCACGAACGTCTCCTGCCCCAAAGATACCAGGTACTGCTGTTTCCATTTTCTCGTTTGTAACGATATAACCATTTTCATTTAAGATGCCAAGGCTATGAAATGGTTTTGTAAGTGGCAACATTCCAACATATACGAATACACCGTCTGTCGAAAATTCTTTTTCTGAGCCATCTACTGTGGATACTAGGGTAACGCTAGAAACCTTACCGTCTGTTCCGTGTATTTCTTTTAAAGTTGTATTCCAAATAAAATCAATTTTTTCGTTAGCAAAAGCACGGTCCTGTAGAATTTTTTGAGCGCGAAGCTTATCTCTACGATGTACGATTGTTACTTTGTTCGCAAACTTAGTTAAGAAAGCACCCTCTTCAACTGCAGAGTCCCCGCCTCCTACTACTACTAGGTCTTTCCCTTTAAAGAAAGCACCATCACAAACTGCACAATAGCTTACGCCACGTCCACCAAGCTCTGTTTCGCCGGGAATGCCCATTTTTTTGTACTCAGCTCCTGAAGAGATGATAACAGCTAACGCTTTATATTCTTTACCGCTTACTTTTACGGTTTTATAGTCTCCGTTATCAATTACTTCGGAAACGTCTCCATATGCATATTCTGCACCAAATTTTTTCGCATGATCGAACATTTTAGTAGAAAGCTCAGGTCCTAAGATTGTTTCAAATCCTGGGTAGTTTTCTACCTCTTCGGTATTAGCCATTTGGCCGCCTGGAATTCCACGTTCAATCATTAGAGTGGAAAGGTTAGCACGGGAAGTATATACAGCAGCAGTCATACCTGCTGGGCCCGCTCCTATAATAATCACGTCATATATATTTTCAGTTGTCATCGATAATTCCTCCTACGTACTACATACCAACAATCTAACTAATTTTGTACCCTTCATCAACTAATATGCTTAGGAGTCAGAAAAAGGTAAGAATTGGATTAGCTCGTTGACATATTTCGTGAGCGTTGCTGTAGTGATTCCGTATTGCTCCGCATATTGTTTTTTCGTCACGTTTTTCATTCGTGAGGATACGAACATATACTCAGTCGCTGCTGCCAAAGCACGCGGATTTTTAAAGCCATACCCTTTTTCTAGCGCACGCTCTACTAGCACAAACCACATTTGTAATAACAGTGTCTCTGACTGCTCCAGTGACTTGTTGTTGTCATAAAGTAAATCCGTAGCTGCAATGGCTCTCAAAAATGCTTTTTCTGCCGGAGATTTCTCATCGAATTTATGCCCAAGAGAATTAGCTAAAAACAATTTCTCCATTGTAGTCAGTTCCTCCACTACAATCCACTCAGGGTGTGCGATAATTTCCTGGCGATGACGAGACTTCCCTAACAGATAGAAGCCAAAAATACGTTCACTAATATTTTTGTTTTCTAGCTTTTCTAAGATTAAATTCTTCTGTTCCTCGTTATTTGGCTCTACTAGCTCCTTCATTTGTGGGAGCCACGGCTCAAAGCCTGCTTTTTCTGGATCCAGCTTTAAAAGCGCCTTCCACGCATTACGCGCCACTTCCTCATGCCCTGCAAAATAAGCAGAATGCGAAAGCCAAAAATAGAAGCCTGGATCTGCTTCAAATCCTTTTCGTTGAATGCTTCTCAACCATTTGAAGGCTTGCTCATATTTCCCTATTAACGCAAAAGTCGCACCTAGCTTATAGCGATGCTCGATAAAATAAGGATTTATTTTAGATAAAAGAGCTGTGATTTCCTCAAGCTCCTCGTTATTTTTTTCATAGTAGTGAATAACGGCCAAGTTACATAATGCATGGATATTCCCTTGGTTCTCTCGTAATACCTGATGCAGTAATGCTTTAGCCTGTTCTTCCTCTCCTAAATAAAAATAAGCAAGCGCTAGGTTATTGAACGCTGCCCAAAAATCCGGATGGTCTGCAATGATCGATTCCAGCAGCTCAACTGCTTCTACAAATTTACCCTGCTCCATAAAGCGTCGGGCTTTTTCTTGAAGGAAAAGCGCCTCACTAGAGGGAGTATCCAGCTGAAGGTTTACGATATCCTCCTGCTCGGTGAAATCAATGATTTCCATTGCTTCCTCCATATATTCTCCGTTAACTTCCTTTTCTAAATAGATTTTGGCAAAGCGATTTGCCTCTATAAAGTTTCCCAAATGAGCGTTTACCTCAGCTAAAAAGAAAATGATATCTCCTTCGTTCGGATCTAGTGAATACGCGCTTCTCAATAGCTCATGAGCGTAATCATAGTTATCGAACTCCATTTGGAGGATCCCATATTGAAGTAAGATCATTGGTTCGTCTGGACTTAAATCAGTTGCTCGCTTTAAATATTTTTGTGCTTTTTGTAACTCATCTTTTTGAAGCTCATCTAATGCTTTTTTATAGTAATATTCGCCAGTCGGCAAAAATGAAATTATATTTTCTTTGTCTAGTTTCTTACTTCTTTTTTTATTCAAGATATTCCTCCGAAAAATAATAAGGAACGTTACGGAAACGCTCCTTATTAGTATATTTTCAGTATATCATAAAGTATTATTTTTTATCTGCTTTCGCTTCATGTCTTTTTTGTAACACCTGTAACAAATCATAGTAGCTGACTTTTTGGTTTTGCAATAAAACAAGTAAGTGATAAATGAGATCTGCCGCTTCCCATTTCAGTTCCTCTGCATCATTATTTTTGGAGGCAATGATCACCTCTGATGCTTCTTCTCCGACCTTCTTGCAAATTTTGTCTACACCTTTTTCAAACAAGTAAGTAGTATAGGCACCTTCTGGCATTGTTTGCTGACGTTCTTCAATCGTTTTTATCAAATTCGTAAGTACGTTATAGCCCGATGCCTCCTCGAATTTTTCTAGGCTCTTATGAAAGCATGTCCCTTCTCCCGTGTGACAAGCAGGTCCACTAGGCAGCACTTCTAGTACGAGTGCATCTGAGTCACAGTCCGTTTGAATCGATACGACCTTCTGAGTATTTCCGGAGGTTTCTCCCTTATGCCACAGCTCTTGTCTGCTACGACTGAAGAACCATGCCTCTCTCGTCTCCACTGTTTTTTCATATGCCTCTTCATTCATATATGCAAGCGTTAAAACCTCTCTTGTAACGGCATGCTGTACAATTACTGGGATTAGTCCTTTATCGTCAAATGTTAATGTAGCCATGTTCTTACTCCCCTTCAAGGCTTGCTCACTCATTTATAGTTTGTAGCGCCTCTTTTAATGTAAAACGATTGTTGTATAACGCTTTTCCTGTGATTACTCCGCTAACGCTGGAGATCGTAGATAGCTCCGCTACTGCCTCGATGTCCTCTAAGGAGCTGATTCCTCCCGATACGATAATCGACAGTCCTGTTGCTTCTGCTAGCTCCTTGTTCGCTTTTAAGTTGGGACCTTGCAATGTTCCATCAGTCGCAATGTCTGTAAAAATAACGTGTTTCGCACCTTTAGAGGCAAAGTATTGTCCCACTTCAATGGCAGACTGGCTAGACGTTTCCAGCCAGCCATGTGTTGCTACCATGCCATCCTTCGCATCTAACCCAATGACGATTCGATCACCGCCATACTCCTCAATGAGTTCGGCAACAAGCTCGGGCTGTGAAATTGCAAGACTACCTATAATGACACGATTGACCCCGTGATCAAGATAGTAGCTCACATCCTCGCTAGATCGTATTCCTCCGCCTATTTGAACGTTAACCGGTAGATCTTTCGCAATACGGATGACCTCCTTGGCATGAATCTTTTCGCCATCCTTTGCCCCGTCTAGATCAACCAAATGAATCCAGGTTGCCCCCTCATCGACAAACTTTTTTGCCATATCAAATGGAGAATCTCCATATATAGTTTCTTGTTCATAATCCCCTTGATACAGGCGTACACATTTACCGCCCTTCATATCGATTGCGGGATATACTTGTATTGAGCTCATGAAATTCCTCCTTATGTAAGTAGACCCTTTGTAGAAGGAACACCCTTCACTCGATCATCTATTGTAATGGCATCGTCGATCGCTCGAGCAAGTGCCTTGAAAATTGCTTCGATCATATGGTGGGTATTTGCTCCGTAATGAACGATGACATGGACGTTCATACGAGCTTCCAGCGCGAATTTCCATAGGAATTCATGGACTAGCTCCGTATCAAATGTTCCGACCTTTTGCGTTGGAAACTGGGCTCTAAATTCTAAATGAGGTCTGTTTGAAATATCAATTACAACCTGGGCTAATGCATCATCCATTGGAACAAACGCATTTCCATAGCGTTTGATACTCTTTTTGTCTCCTAGTGCCTCTTTTACTGCTTGCCCTAAAACAATACCGATATCTTCCGTTGTGTGGTGGTCGTCTATATGTGTATCGCCATTTGCTTTAATCGTGGCATCGAACAGGCCATGCTTCGTAAACAGGTCCAGCATATGGTCCATAAAAGGAACGCCAGTCTCAATATCCGCCTTACCCTCTCCATCCAGATTAATATCTACATAAACCTTTGTTTCGTTGGTCATTCGTTCTATTTTAGCAATTCGATTTGGTTTCATTTTGCATTCCCCTTCTCCCAGCTTCTTGATTCGACAGATCGAGCGTGTCCCTCTAATTGCTCGAGTCTAGCCAAACGAGCGATTTTAGGATATTGCTCCTGCCACATTTCCTCCGAATAATACACGACACTCGTTTTCTTTACAAAATCGTCTATATTTAAGCCACTTGAAAAACGAGCCGTACTGTTCGTTGGAAGCACATGGTTCGTTCCGGCGAAATAGTCACCAACTGGCTCACTGCTATATCGACCGATGAATATAGCTCCAGCGTGCTTGATCTGCTCACTCAGCTCTTTAGCGTTTTCCGTAATAATTTCTAAATGCTCAGGAGCAAGCTCATTTGTTGCCTTGACTGCCTCTTGAAGCGATGGTGCCAAATAGATACGACCGTAGTTTTCTATTGATGCCCGTGCAATTCCTTCACGAGGAAGCTGCTTTAGCTGTCTCTCTACTTCTATGGAAACCTGCTTGGCTAAACGCTCACTAGTGGTAATTAAAACCGAACTCGCAAAGGCATCATGCTCCGCCTGTGCCAATAAATCAGCTGCTACCTCATCTGCATAGGCAGTATCATCGGCAATAATCGCTATTTCACTTGGCCCAGCAATCATATCGATTGCCACCTTACCAAACACTTCACGTTTCGCAAGTGCCACATAGCTGTTACCTGGACCAGTTATTTTATCCACAGGTTGAATGGATTCTGTTCCGTAAGCCAGCGCCGCAATCGCTTGAGCGCCACCAACCTTATAGATTTCTGTTATTCCAGCTATTTTTGCTGCGACTAGCACCGAAGCAGGGAGCCTACCATCCTTAGAAGGTGGGGATACGATAACTACTCGAGTCACACCTGCGACCATGGCTGGAATAGCATTCATGAGTACGGACGATGGATATGCTGCAGTACCACCTGGCACATATAAGCCGACTGCATCTAATGGTGAGATTCTATATTGAATATACGAGTTTTTTTCTAGAGCCAATTCAATATTTTGTCTCGCCTGTTTTTCATGAAAGGTCCGGATATTGTCTGCTGCTTCCTTCAAATCCTCTATCAGCTGAGGATCAAAGCCGATGAACGCTTCTTCGATCTCCTCTGGGGAAACTCTTAGGCTTGAAAGCTTCACCCCGTCCCATTTTTCCGTATAGGCGAGTAATGCTTGGTCTCCATTTGCTTGTACCTCTGAAATTACCTCTCGAACGGTTGTGAGGTGAGTCATATTAGCCTGCTCCACAGAGCGCTGTAATGTGATGCTATCTGTAAGCTTCTCTATTTTCATCATGGTATTCCCTACCTTTTTTGAAGTTCTTTATTTAGCTTGGCAACGAACTCTCGAATCCGCTCACTTTTTACACGATAGCTTACAGGATTCACGATTAGTCGAGAGGATATATCCACGATCCTTTCGTATTCCACTAAGCCGTTTTCTTTTAGCGTTTGTCCTGTCGATACGATATCCACGATCCGGTCGGCTAGGCCAATCATTGGAGCTAGCTCTATGGAACCGTTCAGCTCAATGATTTCCACCTGCTCCCCTTTTTCCTTATAGAAATTAGTAGCTATTGTTGGATATTTAGTTGCAACACGAGGGGCAATTTCATTCATAACCGTATTCGGCAGCCCTGCTGTTGCAATATAGCAATTACTAATATGTAAATCTAATAATTCATGTACATCTCGATGCTGCTCCAGTAAAACGTCCTTGCCAGCTATTCCAATATCAGCAACCCCATGCTCCACATAAACCGGGACATCCATTGGCTTCGCTAAGATGAACTGGATTCGCTCATCCGGCGCTTCTACGATCAGCTTGCGAGAATCGCTAATTTCAGCTGGTAAATTAAATCCTGCTTCGACAAATAGTTGATAGGCTTCCTCAAAAATGCGTCCTTTCGGCATCGCAATCGTTAATTCATTCACCTGCAAAACCACCTTCTACTACCTTAATTATTTCCTGAAAGCTATATTGGTAGGCCTCTAAATCATGGACACTGCCCTCATATTGAAGCGTTACGCGCTCCCCAATACTACGCCTTGCCTCTGCTAGAACATTAGCTTTTAGGAAGGAGCCTTTATCAAATAAAATAAGTGTATGTTTTTCATCTTTCTCTCTTTTAGGGAGAACCTCTAGCAGCCGATCTACTCTTAATCCAAAGCCGGTTGCCCCTACATTTTGTTCAAATTGCTTAAATAGCTCGTCATACCTTCCACCATTTCCAAGAGGAAAGCCACTGCCAGCAGCATGAATCTCAAACAGCATACCTGTGTAATAACTCATATGGCTTGCTAACGAAAAGTCGAAGGAATAAATAGAGGGATCACTCAGCTGAAGCTCTAATAGCTGCTGAAGCTGTATAATCTGATCCACTAAATATTGCTGCTCATTTGTCAAAAGCTGTCTAAAATCTTCCACGGACTTTGCTGCCATCGTATGATCCACCAGCATAGTCAAATTCTCTTTTTGAATACTTGATAGCTCTAAGTCATCCAGCATTTTCATAAATCCTACAAAATTCTTTTCTACTAGGAGCATTCTTACCGTCTCCACCTGCTCCGACTTGTTTGTATTATTTGAGAGAATAGCTGTCAAAAGCCCCGCGTGACCAATCGTGATTTGAAAATTATCCACGCCTAACGCTTTAAGGAGCTCCACAGCCGTATAAATAATTTCACTGTCTCCGTAAGGACTAAAATCACCAATCAGCTCTAACCCCAGCTGTTCAAATTCCGCTGGTCTTCCACCCTCCCGCTGCTGCGCACGAAAGACATTGGCATAATACGCAAGGCGAAGCGGATTCTTTTCTTTTAATAGCTTTGATGCTGCTATTCTAGCAATAGGAGTCGTCATATCAGGTCGTAAAACGAGCATCTCTCCTTGGTTATCCACCAATTTAAATAACGAGGACTCGTCTATTGCCGACGCCTTCCCAATCGTCTCAAAATACTCGACCGATGGTGTTTTTATAAAATCATATCCCTTGGTGCGAATAAAATCTCTCGCCACGGATCGTATGTACTCTTTTTGCTCATTAACCTCTGGGAACGAATCTCTCATCCCAAGCGGCTTCTCAAACATTTGAATTTTACTCATTGTCCCACCCCTAATTCACTTCACTGTAGTAGAGTGCTAATATAATAAATTAAATAAATTTTATACTATTTCAGACTATTCGTCAACTTCATAAGCTTATAGATTTCAGTGCTCTTTGAGTTCAATTAACCACTCCCCAGCAGGTTCAGCGCTTGACGCAATATTTTGGGTTTGCGCAACACTTTGCTCGTTTGGTGCAACACTTTGGATTTTAGCGCAACACTTCTACTTGTTTCCGCAACACTTTAATTTCGCGCAACACTTTTGAATTTCGCGCAACACTTCTACCCGTTTCTGCAACACTTTCTATTTTGACGCAACACTTTGCCTCGTCCCGGACATTTTCACCGGATTCCTCCAAATACTTTTACTTATCCCCAGGGTTTCATTCATTTTATGTAAAATTCATCTAAATTTGGAACCTGCACTATTCTCAACCGTATTAAAGTAAAACCACAGTTTAGTTTGGGTGATCTATATTCTTTAATTGGCCGGGGGGAAAACAAAATGATAGGCGAAATCTTCATCTTAATAGTCTTTATGATACCGCTTTATGCTTTCTTCATTTGGACATATAACTACCCTGAAGAAAGCTTTTTATGGGGAAAACGCTGGATGTACGAAGAAGAACCTGAGGTTTCCCCAAAAGTTGTCCGCTATATGAAGTTTGTTTCCATTTTGGCTATGATTGGCACACCTATTGTTTTTATTAGGTATTTTTCAAATCAGTCAGTTTTTAGTCTTTTACTTATAATTTTAATAGGTGTTTTTTTAGCTGGTGCAATCATAATTTTTACAAGAGATTAGCTTAAAACTACAAAAAAACAGTTCCAATTTTACCAAGAAGTAAAATTGGAACTGTTTTTTATTATGCGGCCGGCTTTACCCTGCCCTATTTGTTTAAATATATCTTACTATTTGTTCTAGAGGAAGACGTGACGATCCATAAGCAGGGGCTGCTGCTTCACCAATTGCAATAAGTAAAATAGGGATTTCATTTTGAGGTAAATTAAATTTCTCCGCAAATTTCACTTTGTCAAATCCGCCCATTGGAACTGTGTCATAGCCCATGTCCTTAGCTAATAGCATGATCTGCATGGATATAAGTCCCGCATCGAAATGAACAATATTTTTCATGACTTCTTCAGGAAGATTACCGTATAAAGAAAGTGAGCTTTCTATCATGAAATTAGCTATTTCTCTACTCATATAGCCCTTTTCAAAATTTGTATTATAAATTTTTTCTGTATTTTTATACATTTCTAGGTCACCGAGTACAGCGATAATAGCCGATGATGTCTCTACCTGTTCTTGATTATTAGCGATTGGGCGCAATTCCTTTTTAACCTGCTGGTCCTCAATAACTATAAAGCGCCATGGCTGCATATTACTTGAGGAAGGTGCAGTAATTGCTTTTTGTAACAAAGTTTGAAGATCCTCATGTGGAATAACGACATTTTCTTTATATTTACGAACTGATTTTCTTTCATGAATCAATTGGTCGATTGTTGTATGTGTTTTTTGCATATAAAAAACCCCTTTTCAAATTTTAATGATTTTTTTAGTTCGTGTTATCAATCAATTTATTGACTAGTGTTTGAAGCTGTTGAATCTCTTGATCGGTAAATCCATTAAATAATTCGTCTATGAATTCATTTTTACCTAAATCACAGTCTTCCAAAGTAGCGATACCAGTTTCCGTGATTTGGACAATGACTTCTCTATTATTTTGCTTATTACGATTGCGAACGACAAAGTTTTTCTCTTCAAGTATTTTTAAATGTCTTGTGATTGCCCCTTGATCTATTTTCAACGTTTGCTGTAGCTCTATTTGGGAAAGCTGTGCGCGTTCAAATATGGTGTTCAGCATTTCATATCTAGTTAGGCTAATACCTGTCTTCTTTTCAAAGTTTTGAGCTATGCGCCTATCCAAACTTTTACGCATAAGTAATGTTTGTTTTATTTCTTTAAAGGACTTAGCCATCTTTCCACTCCTAACAGACTGAACTCTTGACCAGTCAACTGTTGATTCGTCAATTATAATTTATTAAAATAATTAATCAAGTATTTTGATTCGCACAAAAAAAACTGACGACCATGTTAGTTAGTAACTAACAATAGTCGTACAGTTTTAGTTCATACTTATTTTGCATTACGCTCTAGCATTTCTTCCTTTGTATAGATAATGCGCATCGGATTGCCTCCAACAAAGCAGCCCTCTGGTACGTCCGCATTTACTAAGGTTGCCGCAGAAATTATGGCATCGTTACCGATTGTTACTCCAGGCAAAATCGTAGAATTCGCACCTATTAAAACACGATCTCCGATAATAACATCACCAATTCGGTATTCATCGATTAAATATTCATGTGCTAAAATCGTTGTGTTATAGCCGATAATCGTATTGTCCCCCACTTTAATCCTTTCAGGGAACATCACATCGACCATGACCATTAAAGCAAAGGAGGTTTCTTTGCCAACCTCCATACGTAGAAAGCTACGGTAAAAAAAGTTTTTCCAGCTTAAGAAAGGAGAATATCTCGCAGCTTGAATAAAAATAAAGTTTTTCATGACCTTCCAAAACGGAACAGTATCGTATACATGCCAAAGGGAATTTGCACCTTTTACAGGAAATCTCTCTGTTTTCCTCATAGAAGCTGTCCTTTTTTAATAGAAAGTAAGTCATTTATATGATGGAGCATGTACGTTGGATTGTATGTGGACAAGAAATCCTCGCCTTTTATAGACCAAGCGACCCCGGCAGTGTCCACTCCAGCATTTTGTCCGCCCACTATATCATGAAAATTATCTCCTATCATAAGGGCATCCTCTTTTGAGACATTCAAATGTTGTAAAGCAAGTAATATTGGTTCTGGATCTGGCTTTGTACGAGAAACATCTTCCAATCCAACAATCGTGTCAAATAATGACTGACACCCCATCAGCTGAAGTCCTCTATCAATCATTTCTCTTCTTTTAGTCGAAACGATTGCTAGCTTATAGCCGCCATTCTTTAATTTATGAAGCGTTTCGACAACTCCATCGAATGGTGCAACCATTTGGTCATGATGCTCCAAGTTCCACTCTCTGTATGACAAAATGAGCGAATCAGTTTGCGTAGGATCAATCGCTTCACAGGTTTCCTGAAGGGACGGCCCTAAGAAAGGAATGACTGAGTCTCTATCATATTTCCTAGGAAATTTATCTCCTAAAATATGTAAATAACTTTCAATAATGAGCTCATTGGTATCTAATAACGTGCCATCAAAATCAAAAAGCAAAGCCTTGTATGTTACTTCGTTCATGTCGTAAGCACTTCCTTGGTTTTTTTCTGTTCTGATTTACGCCAAATATAAGCGACAATAATCGTCAAGACAAAAGCCGTGATTAGTCGAATGAGCAAGAGCGGTAAAATTGGAATACCTAATGGAACAAAGATTAATGTATCCTCCACGACCGCATGACAGGCTACTAGGAAGATAAAGGCTAATGTTGCATCTTTCTTACTAACGCCGTCCTCCTGAACTGCCTGTATCATTACTCCAGCTCCATAAGCTAGACCAATAACTAGACCAGCCACTAGAGTCATAGATGCATTTGGCTGCACCCCAATTACTTTTGTGAATGGTGCAAGCTTCTCTGAAAACTTTTGTAAATAGTTTCGATCTTTTAAGAATTGAATAATTACCATTAGTGGAATGACGATTAGCGCAAGCTGCAACACACCAAAGGTAGCCTTTTGAAGACCAAGTAATATGATCTCAAGCCAGCCATCTGGTACACTTTGCGTCGCTGTAACTACTCCATACTTAGCCACTTCGCCTCCGCCCTGCCACACTAGGTTAATAATAACTGCAGAAACAATAGCAAGCCCAAAACGGACGAGTAATACGACCCACAGCTTCACTCCAACCTTTAGTGCCACTCCTGTTTCAATGAAAATATTGTGGGAGAACGATAACATTGTTGCTAATATAAATACTTCCTTTACAGTTAACTCTAATGACAAAATTCCTGCTATACCTGCATACAGATTTAATGCATTTCCTAAAACAAGAGGAATAGCCGCTTCCCCTCGCAAGCCAATCAAGCCCATAAATGGTTCTATAAATTGTATAATCCACGGCAAAACAGGAGTATATTGCAAAATAACTACGATTAATGTAATTGGAAAGATAACCTTGCTTAATGTCCATGTTGTCTTTAGACCAGCGGACAATCCCCTTTTAAGAGTTCCCATTTCCATACTCGATCCCATCTTTCTTACTTATCTTGATAACGCACCACTGGCTTAACCATTTTTTTTCTATAAATAAATATAATAACCGCGACTGCAATCGTCACTAGTGGCACTACTTGTGCCGTACGCAAATCTCCTATTAAATAAAGGCTATCCGTACGCATTCCCTCAATAAAGATACGCCCCACCGAATACCACGTTAAATAGAAGAGGAACATCTCTCCACGGCGAAGGTTTACCTTACGAAGCAGCAATAGAATAATAACACCAATCAGGTTCCAAACAGACTCATAAAGGAACGTTGGGTGATAATACTTTCCGTCGATATACATTTGCTCTATGATCCAATTAGGAAGGAATAGATTTTCTAAGAAGGTTCTTGTTACCTCTCCTCCATGTGCCTCCTGGTTCATAAAGTTACCCCAACGACCGACTAGCTGGCCGATTAGAATACTTGGAGCTAATATGTCCGTAACCTTCCAAAATGAGCTCTTTCTTTTTTTCGTAAAGAAGTAAGCGGTTAAAAACGATCCAATTAAGGCACCGTGAATCGCTATTCCACCCTCCCATATTTTTATAATATTCTCCGGGTGCAGACTATAGATATCCCATTTAAAAATTACATAGTAAATACGTGCACTAATAATAGCGATTGGAACAGCCCAAAGTAGTAAATCAGTTAAATAGTCGGGATGAAACCCTCTTTTTACCATTTCGCGCTGCCCGACTATAAAAGCAAGCACAATTCCAAATGCAATAATTACTCCGTACCATCTTACTTCTAGCGGCCCTAAGGAAAAAGCGACCGGGTCAATTGCTTGTAGAATATTCATAAAAACTCCTTTCCACTATGTACATCATTTAAAATTCTCCATTTTGGCTTATTACATCATCTAGCCGCTTTGCAAAATCCTCCGCTGCATTTACACCCATTCTTTTCAAACGGTGATTCATAGCTGCAACCTCGATGATAACTGCTAAGTTTCGCCCAGGACGGACTGGCACTGTGAGTTTAGTCACTGCGGTGTTGATAATCTCCATCTTCTCTTCCTCGAGCCCTAGTCTGTCATAGCTTTTCTTTTCATCCCAGATTTCTAGCTCAATCACAAGCGTAATTCGCTTATAGCTGCGAATGGCACTAGCGCCAAACAACGTCATAATATCTATTATACCTAATCCACGAATTTCCAAAAGATGCTCTATTAATTTTGGAGCACTTCCTACTAAAGTATCCTCGCCCTCTTGCCTAATTTCAACGCAATCATCTGCGACTAACCGGTGGCCCCTCTTCACTAATTCAAGTGCTGTTTCACTCTTACCTACACCACTTTTACCTGTTATTAATACGCCGACTCCGTAAATATCGACCAATACTCCATGGACTGCAGTAGTCGGAGCTAGCATACTCTCCAAATAATTTGTCAGTAAGCTTGAGAATCTAGTGGTCGGCATACTAGTAGTAAGAACAGGGACTGATTTCTCATTAGATGCTATAATTAGCTCATTAGGAACTTCCATGCCATGGGCAACAATAATAACTGGTGTGTCCGATGCACAAAGCTTCGTCATCCGATCCGTTCTCTCTTTCGGCTTTAGTAATTCAAAAAAAGAAACCTCTGTTTTCCCCAATAGCTGAATTCGATCGGAAGGATAGTGCATAAAGTAACCAGCCATTTCTATACCAGGTCTTGAAATATCACTGATAGAAATGTGTCGTCCAATACCCTCTTGTCCGCTAACTAAGGACAAATTAAATTTCTCTTGTATATCTTTACTCGTCACATGAGACACATTTCCCACTCCTTTATCCTCTGATAAACTTAGTTCTTATTTTAGCATGAATAAACATTTAATTAGTATCCATTTATCTTTTCTCTACCTATTTATTAATTAAAAGGAGGAAGTTTAATGAAGATTATTTTAGATGCAGGTCATGGCCCTAACACCGCAGGAAAAAGAACACCGGATGGAAAAATGAAGGAATATGAGTTTAACAGCACAGTCACGAGGTTAATAAAGAAGGAGCTAGATCACTTCGGAATAATAGTAATTTTTAGTCACTCTGATGAAAAAGATGTACCTCTACGAGAACGAACCGCCCTAGCAAACAAATTAAAGGTTCAAGCATTTATCTCTATCCATGCAAATGCATACGGCTCTAACTGGAACGACGCTAGCGGTATAGAAACCTTCACTTACACAAAGCCTTCTGCCGATTCTGTCATACTTGCCAATCATATTCAAGAATCTATCTGCACCTCTGTGGAAAGGAAAAACCGTGGGGTTAAAAAGAAGGATCTAGCTGTTTTACGGGATACGAACATGCCAGCTGTTCTAGTGGAATGCGGATTCATGACTAACCAGGAGGAAGCAAGACTACTACAAACGGATGATTACCGTCTAAAATGTGCCAGTGGCATTGCGACAGGCATAAAACTTTGGGTTAAAAAGTTTCAATTAGAAGAGGTATAGGGGCTGCCCCTATACCTCTTTTTTGTCTATTGTTCTATATATACGGCATATTGTTAGCTGATATCTAACGATAGATACTGATGATTTAGCGTATGGAAACTTTATCTATAAATGGAACCTATATTTGTGTAGGTCGTATATAATTAAAAGGCAGAGGGAGTGAAAGGTTTGAAGAAACTATTTGTATTAGGGTTTTTAGTCAGCTTGACTTTAGCTGCTTGTAGTTCATCCACATTGAGCTTTAGTGAAGTTGAAAGTGTTCCGGATCATGTGCAGGACAAAGTCAATCCCAATTTAACCCTTCAATCCATCACCAATGATCCAGAGGGTAAATATATTGTTTTTCATTCAAGTGGAAATGTTGAATCAGATTTAGATATACAAGGAGATATGTTCACTATACAGTTCAATGTAACTAATCTGGGTGATGTTGTTAAGCAGCATACCTATTATTTTACATCAGACCCGAAGCATGATGTGTTAGATGTAACAGTGAATGGTGAATCAATACCTTTTGATAATGCTACAATTGACTAAATCGAATATTTATTTTAATTTTTCCATGTCATTTAGGGTATTCAGCTATTAATCCCTGTATTTTGAATTCCTATTATGTATTCATTCTTAACAAAGGGGGGGTTAGATAAGTTGAATCAAGTAGTAGCAAAGATTATCTATTTTGTATTTACCATATTTATTTTCACCACACTTTGGAGACTTATGGGCTTATTTTGGAATGCTTTTGTACCCTGGAATCTTCAAACCGATCTATTAACCATTTTTGTTGTAACTCCGGTGCTAATAGTTGTGTCGTTTATATTATCGAGCCTGTCCTTTAAGGTTATAAGAAGCTCTAAATAATATTGCGGTTCCTAAAGTTATTATTGGACTAATGTTACTTGATATAGAGCTTCCCAGTAGAAAATCTGTGCTTTGAATGTTGTCTCATATATTCGTGACTTTAACCCTAAAAGGATTAATTTCCTGTAGTTTAGTGAAAGAATATCTTTAGTTAATTTTCCTTAAGAGGTGAGGGTGTTGGCTAAAGCACACCAATTAACCTTCTAAAAAACACACATTGTATAGGAGGTTAATCAAATGAAATTTAATATAATTGATAGAGAGAATTGGGAGAGAAAAGAATACTTTGATCATTTTATTAGTCAACAATGTACTTTTAGCATAACAACAAATATTAACATCACAGCATTGCTAACACAGCTTCAGAATAAGGGATTTAATTATATCCCGCATTTATTTACATGGTCACCCGTACAGTAAATTCGCATAAAGAATTTAGATTTAGCTTTAATGAGGAGGGAATCTTGGGATACTGGAATGAAATGATTCCAAGTTATACAATTTTCCATCAGGATAGCAAGACATTCTCAAGCATATGGACTGTGTTTTCTAATGAATTTAGTGCCTTTTATAAGAGCTGCCAAGAGGATATACAGCAATATAAGAATATTAAAAAACTGGACTCAAAAGATAATGTACCAAAAAACACTTTTAATATATCAAGTATTCCATGGGTTTCTTTTACTAGTTTTAACCTTAATATGAATAATGACAACGACTATTTATTACCTATAATTACAGGTGGAAAATATTTTAACCAGAACGGTCAAACATTGTTGCCTATTACCTTACAAATTCATCATGCAGTTTGCGATGGATACCACGCAAGTCTATTTTTCGAGGAGTTACAGAAATTAGCTAATAATTGTCATGATTGGCTGCCTTAAAGATTAATAGTAAAAATGAATCCAATAAAAAAGACCAAATCCTAATCGATTTGGTCTTTCTTTTTTATGCTTCTGTTGTATATCTTACTACTACGGATCCTGTTTTAGCGTCTCCATATATTCTTAACGGCTCTTTTTCAGAGTCAACAACCTTTGTGAAAGCAACACGTTTATTGAGCACCTGCTCTGACTGGTTTAATTGAGTTACATCTGTAAGCTGTACATCGATACGACCTAGCTGAGTAGTAGTCTCACCTTTTAAGGAAATATCTTTAGGCACATAGATTTCTACCGTGCCAGCTACAGCTGTCCCTTCAATTTTACGAGCTTCTTTGTCTTTCGTTGTTAAAATAACATGTCCACTAACGGATGAACCTTCAATTTCCTTCAGTTTACCATCAACATAAATGCGACCATTCATTGTTTCTACTTCTACTGTGTCACCTTCGACATGTTGAAGCTGAACAGAGCCATTTACTGTTTCTATATCTGCACGATGGAACTTACTGTTTTCTAATTCAACCTTACCATTTGTTGTTTTAATCTTGAATGTATTAGCCTCTAGATTTTGTGCTACAAAATCACCGTTAAACAAACGAGCAGAAATATGGTTATACTCTTTTTCTGGAACAAACAAAGCTACTTGTACGGAAATAGTTTTCATATCGCTATATACGCGTAGCTTGTTTCCTTCAGTAGTAAATATAAACTCTTCTTGGAATCTCTTTCTTGCCTCTTCCTCTGTAGAGTTCTTAAAGGATTTGACTTTCACCGTAGCATGAGCAAATGGCTCCTCCGATGGAAAGATGTTCACTTTACCATTTGTAAGGTTAATCGAGATATCGTCAAATTGCACATCTTGTTTTACAAACTTCTCTTCAAAAGTAACAGGATCATTGAATTTCATTTCAAACTCGAAATCCTTCATTTTATCTACAGTCCCCTGCATGAACTGCATAAAACGATCTCCTACCATTGTAAAATCACGTTTTAAGTCCTCGATAAAATCTGCGCTACCTTGTTTAACTTGTTCTGTTTTTTTCTCTTCTTCAAACTTTTGAGTATTTACTGGGGGAGTTACAATTGTTGCTTGCTTACCTAGCTCTTCTAAAAGTGCCAGTGCTTCCTGTGCAGTAATCGTGCCGTTTTCAACCATATCCAAAATACGTTTACGCTCTTCTTGCATAGTTAAAGGCCTCCTCATAAATTTAAAAGTATATTACAAATATCTTCCTACTAGTTATACGTTCTGTGAGCCAAAAGGTTTCACTTACGTTTTTTAGGCTTTAACTTTTTGTTGTTGCTTTATTAATGCCTTCTTCCATTCTTTTACGATCTCGCTCTAAAATAGGCTTTAAATAGTTTCCAGTATAAGAGCCTTTTGCTTCTGCAATTTTCTCGGGTGTCCCTGTTGCTAAAATGGTTCCGCCCTTGTCTCCACCCTCAGGCCCCAAATCGATTAAGTGATCTGCCGTCTTAATCACATCTAGGTTATGCTCAATCACTAAAACTGTGTCTCCATTTTCAACTAAGCGTTGTAAAACGCCAAGCAGTCTCGCTATATCATCTACATGTAATCCAGTAGTTGGTTCGTCTAGAATATAAAATGACTTACCATTAGAACGCTTATGCAGCTCCGATGCTAGCTTCACTCGTTGTGCTTCTCCACCTGAAAGAGTAGTAGCTGGTTGTCCCAGCTCCATGTATCCCAAACCTACATCAAAGATTGTTTGGATCTTGCGACTTATTTTTGGATGATTTTCAAAGAATGCTAAAGCATCCTCAACTGTCATCTTCAAAATGTCTGCAATACTTTTTCCTTTATACAATACTTCAAGTGTTTCCCGGTTGTATCGTTTTCCATGACAAATCTCACAAGGCACGTAGACATCTGGTAAAAAGTGCATCTCTATTTTGATAATACCGTCTCCGCGACAGGCTTCACAACGTCCTCCTTTTATATTGAAGCTAAAGCGCCCCTTTTTATATCCTCGAATTTTCGCCTCGTTTGTTGAGGCAAAAAGATCCCGTATATCGTCAAATACCCCTGTATAAGTTGCAGGATTCGAACGAGGAGTGCGCCCAATAGGAGACTGATCGATTTCAATTACCTTATCAAGCATTTCAATTCCTTCTATTGTTTTATGTGCACCTGGCTTCGTTCTAGCTCGATTAATTTGATGTGCCAATGATTTATAAAGAATCTCATTCACCAATGTACTTTTTCCTGATCCGGATACCCCTGTGACTGCTGTAAATACTCCTAACGGGATATCGACACTCACATTCTTCAGGTTATTTTCAGTCGCACCTTTAATCTTGATATAACGGCCATCTGGCTTTCTTCGTTCAATAGGTAGCGGAATATACTTTTTACCACTTAAGTATTGACCAGTTAGTGAATTACTATCTTTCATTACTTCCTCTGGAGTTCCAGCTGCAACAATTTCTCCACCGTGGACACCAGCACCTGGTCCCACATCGATTAAATAGTCTGCTGCCATCATCGTGTCCTCATCGTGCTCAACTACGATTAACGTATTTCCTATATCTCGCATATCCTTGAGTGTTGCAACTAAGCGATCATTGTCCCTTTGGTGGAGACCAATAGAAGGCTCATCTAGAATATAAAGTACACCAGTAAGTCTTGAGCCTATTTGCGTTGCTAATCGAATTCGTTGTGCCTCTCCTCCAGATAATGTTCCAGATGCACGATTAAGCGTCAAATAATTTAACCCTACATTATCAAGGAAGCTCAGACGTTCATCAATTTCTCTTAGCACTAGTCGAGCTATTTGCATATCCTTCTCGGATAGCTTTAATTCCTTAAAGAACTTATATGCTTCTTCTATGGAAAACTCAGATACTTGACCGATATGCATAGAATCCACTTTTACTGCCATTGTTTCTTCTTTTAAACGATACCCCTTACAAGTAGGACAGTCATGCTCTGCCATATACTTTTCCATTTGTTCACGAGTGTAGTTGGAAGATGTATCTCTATAACGTCTTTCTATATTTGCAAGCACGCCTTCAAATTGAATTAGATTATCTCGCATTTGGCCGTATTCATTTTGGTAACGGAAACGAATTTTGTCCTTACCCGAGCCGTACATAATTTTGTTCCATTGATCAATTGGTAATTTTTCGACTGGTACATTCATTTTTATTTTGTAATGCTTGCACACTGCTTCTAGTAGCTTAGGATAGTATTGAGAACTTGTTGGCTGCCATGCAACAATTGCACCTTCTTCTAAAGTTAAGCTCTTATCTGGGACAACTAAATCTGGGTCAACCTCCAATTTAGCCCCTAGACCATCACAATCACTACATGCACCAAAAGGGCTGTTAAATGAAAACATTCTTGGCTCTAACTCACCAATAGAAAATCCACAAATGGGACATGCATGATGCTCGCTAAATAGTAGTTCCTCTTGCTCCATCACATCTATTAAAACTCGTCCATCTCCAAGTCTTAATGCAGATTCTAAGGAATCGCTTATTCGAGCAGCAATCCCTTCCTTTATAACAATTCGGTCGATTACTACTTCAATATTATGCTTCTTATTTTTGTCTAAAGTTATATCGTCATCTAAATCTATTAAATCTCCATTAATACGAACACGCACGTATCCTTGCTTTTTCATGTCCTCTAGCAATTTCACATGAGTTCCCTTACGTCCAGAAACAATCGGGGCAAGAATTTGCATTTTTGTTCTTTCTGGATATTCAACGAGTCTATCAACCATTTGCTCAATTGTTTGTGAGGATATCTCTATTCCATGCTTCGGGCAAATCGGTTTACCAACCCGAGCGTATAGCAATCTCATGTAATCGTAAATTTCAGTAACTGTTGCAACCGTAGATCTTGGGTTCTTACTTGTTGTCTTTTGGTCAATCGAAATAGCAGGTGACAGACCTTCTATAGAATCCACATCTGGCTTGTCCATTTGGCCTAGAAATTGTCTTGCATAGGCCGACAAGGATTCAACATAACGTCTTTGCCCTTCCGCATAGATCGTATCAAAAGCTAAAGAAGACTTACCAGAACCAGATAAACCTGTCATTACGACAAGCTTATCTCTTGGTATTTTAATACTTATATCTTTTAAATTATTTGTTCGAGCACCTTGAATATTAATTTCTTGGTTTTTCACCAATCATCATCCTTCCAGCTTGAGCTCTAGAATTGCGTCACGTAATTCTGCAGCTCGTTCAAAGTTAAGCGCTTTTGCAGCATCTTTCATCTCTTTTTCGAGTTTGTCTAATAGTTTACCCTTTTCTTCCTTCGTTAAGACTTTTCCGCTAGTTAATTGCTGTACATAGCTTTCTTCGTCTTCCGCCACTTGAGAGGCTCGTATTACTTCTCTAATTTTCTTCTCAATCGTTTTAGGTGTGATGCCATGCTTTTCGTTATATTCCATTTGAATGGTACGACGACGCTTTGTTTCACTAATGGCCTTTGTCATAGAATCTGTCATTTTATCGGCATACATAATAACTTCACCGTTAGAGTTTCGGGCAGCTCGCCCAATAGTTTGTATTAATGAACGCTCTGAACGTAGGAAGCCTTCTTTATCCGCATCCAAAATAGCGACCAGTGAAACCTCAGGTAAGTCTAATCCTTCTCGCAATAGGTTAATTCCTATCAGGACATCATACGTTCCTAAACGAAGCTCTCGAATAATCTCAATTCGCTCTAATGTTTTTATCTCTGAGTGCAGATATTGTACTTTTATACCAATTTCCTTTAAGTAATCAGTTAAATCCTCGGACATTTTCTTGGTTAAAGTTGTTATTAAGACTCGTTCATTTTTAGCAGATCGTTCATATATTTCATTAATTAAATCATCTATTTGTCCTTCAATCGGCTTCACTGTAATAATAGGATCTAATAATCCCGTAGGTCGGATAATCTGCTCGACCATTTCTGGTGTATGTTCTAACTCATATGGTCCCGGAGTTGCTGATACAAAGATAGCCTGATTGATATGTCCCTCAAATTCTTGGAAAGTGAGCGGACGGTTATCTAATGCAGAAGGTAATCGGAAACCATGATTTACTAGCACAGATTTCCGCGCCTGGTCTCCATTAAACATTCCTCTAACCTGTGGTAATGAAACGTGGCTTTCATCTACTACAAGTAAAAAATCCTTCGGAAAATAATCTAATAATGTATAAGGGGTTGCTCCAGCTTCTCTTAACGTCAAGTGACGAGAGTAATTTTCGATACCTGAACAGAAGCCCATTTCCTCCATCATTTCTAAATCATAATTCGTTCGCTGCTCCAGTCTTTGAGCTTCTAATAATTTATCCTCACTACGAAGAATAGTAAGCTGCTCCTCTAGTTCCTGACGAATATTATTTATGGCTATTTTCATCTTTTCTTCTCGTGTTACGAAGTGGGATGCTGGGAAAATAGCTACATGATCCCGTTCACCCAATATTTCTCCTGTTAAGGCATCCACTTCTCGAATTCGATCTATTTCATCACCAAAAAATTCTACCCTTAGACATCTCTCATCACGAGAGGCAGGGAAAATTTCCACTACATCTCCACGGACTCGAAATGTTCCACGAGTAAAATTAATATCGTTTCGTTCATATTGCACATCCACTAATTTTCTTAACAGTTGGTTTCGATCGATTTCCATTCCAACTCTTAGTGACACGACCATTTCTTTATATTCTTCTGGATTTCCTAGTCCATAAATACAGGAAACAGAAGCAATAATAATGACATCCTTACGCTCAAATAATGAGGAAGTGGCTGAATGTCGCAATTTATCAATTTCTTCATTAATACTAGAATCTTTTTCAATATAAGTATCCGTTTGTGGCACATATGCCTCTGGTTGAAAGTAGACATAATAGCTGACAAAGTATTCCACTGCATTGTTAGGAAAGAATTCCTTGAAGTCACTATAAAGCTGTCCTGCGAGTGTCTTGTTATGAGCCATGACAAGGGTTGGCTTATTAATTTGTTGGATTACATTTGAAATAGTAAAGGTTTTACCAGTACCTGTGGCC
>NZ_JBAEAP010000280.1:0-3202 GCF_056205495.1 Psychrobacillus sp.
GAACGACCGGGTTGGTCAAGAATTTTAAAACGGCAATATACTTTTGTCGAGATTAGTTCGGAGCAATTTACTGGAGGGGTGTCCCTTATATACTTATTGGAGACGACAAAACCATTATGGGTTAGTTATGATTCAAAGAAGGTTTGTATTGTCGACCAAGGGTATATGTGGCTGCAGCACTTCCCCACGGCAGAAAACTATACGGTAACGACCATGTTCGATCAAAACGGAAAAGTTGTTCAATGGTATATAGACATATGCCATAAACATGGTATAGACGACAAAGGCCCTTGGTGGGATGATTTATTTTTAGACATTATAGTTCTTCCGTCCGGTGATTACTTTCTTGTGGATGAAGAGGAGCTTGAAGAGGCTTTACATTCTGGTCTAATAAATCAAGAGAAATATGAGCTGGCTAAACATGTAGCTCAAAAAATCATGGATGAGCTAGAGGAAAATAACATGAACCTATTAAGATTATCCGTATATCATAAAAACGAGTTGACAGCACTTCTTAAATAAAAGTGAGGATGTAAAATGAGAAAAATTGAAGTTAAAGAGTTTTCACAGAAATGGGCTAATGATTTTCAACTAGAATCAAAGTCTTTAAATGATATTTTCAAGGAAGAACTAGTAGAAGTACACCATATAGGTAGCACTTCTATAGAGGGGCTTTCCGCAAAGCCGATTATAGTTATAATGCCTGTTGTCCGAGATATTAAACGAGTTAATGCATACGATGAGCAAATGATTCAACTCGGCTATACCCCAAAAGGAGAGAACGGTTTACCAGGTCGACGCTATTTTCAAAAAGGGGGTGACAATCGAACTCATCATGTACATATTTATGAACAAGGGAATCCTGAAATAGAAAGACATCTTATTTTTAGAGATTATTTAAGAAAACATTCTGTGGAGGCAAAGAAATACGGTGAGCTAAAGAGAGCTCTTGCTCAACAGTTTCCTTTTGATGTGGAGAGTTATATTAATGGTAAGGACAAGTTTGTGCAATCATTAGAGGAAAAAGCTATGCGATGGAATAATAGAATTCAGTTGAATTTTCATAGAGCGTTTGGAGTGTATGGTATCTGTATACATGAAAACAAGCTTCTAGTTATTCAGAAAAATGGTGGCCCTTATATCAACCGCTATGACCTTCCAGGTGGGAATTTAGAAACAGGTGAATCGCTGCAGGAGGCAATTGAAAGAGAATTCTATGAAGAAACAGGGTTATTAATCGATGTGCGTAAACAGATTGGAGCAGCTGACTTTATTATTCACACCGATTGGAGAGAAGGCACGGCTGTACACCATGTAGCCTTTTTTTATGAAGTTGAGCATGTAGGAGGGTCGATATCTGAACCATTGCAGTTTGAAGGACAGGACTCACTAGGAGCTGTATGGATTTCGGAACAGGAAACATCGATGGAAAATTCCTCGCCCTTAGTCTTAAAAGCATTTGAATGGTTGCGAACAAAAAAGATATCTGTAGAAGCTACTTATTATGAACAGTGGAAAGTTAAAGAAAACTGAAATAAGGAGAGGTTTTCGATGATGGGAAATAATTTTATGAAATCATTAGATTTAAAGTGCCCTATCATTCAAGCGCCAATGGCTGGAGGAATTACAACTCCTGTGCTAGTTAGTGAAGTCTCCAATCAAGGTGCACTTGGAATGATTGGTGCAGGATATTTAAAGCCTGATCAATTACGAGTTCAAATAAATCAGGTGAAGGCACTTACGAATGCAAATTTTGGAGTAAATTTGTTCGTTCCTGAGCATTTTGAATTGAATGAGGACCAGGTTGCAAAATCTAAGGAGCTAGTAAACAATTATGAGCTTCTTTTAAATCATAAAATGAAAGAACCGGACTTACCTACAAAAGAAATTGAAAAGCAAACATATGAGGAACTACTAAAGATTGTTATAGAAGAAAGAGTGGCTGCTTGTTCCTTTACATTTGGAATTCCTTCCAAAAAAACTATTGAAAATCTTAAACAAAATGGGATTATGACAATAGGGACAGCTACTACTGTGCCAGAAGCCATAGCTATCGAACGGGCGGGGATGGACGCGGTAGTTGTACAAGGTAGTGAGGCAGGAGGGCATCGTGGGAACTTTTTAGTAGATTCCCCTAACAGCATGATTGGCTTAATGGCACTAATTCCCCAAGTAGCTGATCAGGTGTCAATACCAGTTATTGCAGCAGGAGGAATAATGGACGGTAGAGGACTATCTGCTGCGTTATGTTTAGGAGCAGATGCCGTACAAATGGGAACGGCCTTCTTAACCTGCAAAGAAAGTGGGGCAAACCCAGTGCATAAACAAGCCGTACTGCAAGCGAAAAGCGAGGACATAGTGAGTACGAAAGCATTTTCCGGGAAGGAAGCAAGAGGAATTGAAAATCGTTTTATGAAAGAAATGCATGTGCATGAAAACAAGCTACCGCCCTTTCCCGTCCAAAATGCACTTACACAAAACTTAAGAAAAGCGGCCACTCAGCAAAAGGACGCAGATTTCATGTCTCTCTGGTCGGGCCAAAGTCCAACATTAGCTAGAGAGGAAACGGTTGAACAGCTTGTTCGTCGTGTTGTAAATGAGGCTACTTTAATATTAAAGAAGTAGGTTTTAAGAAATATGGTGACATTAAATTAAATAGCTTTGTTAAATTTTTTGGTTGATTTTGACTAACCATTCTTTTTTATAGTGACTGTAAACATTATAAAAGTGACATTCAAATGATTATTAAGATCAAAAATAAATTATGAAATTGGAGTTCGTGACAGTTTTTCGGCTTAGATTATGCGAGTAAATTTATAAGCAATTAATCGATGCATTAAAGCTGTTCCCATTTATTGATTGGAGCGCCAGACGGCGACTCCTACGGGATGAGTGAGACAGATAAGACATCACAACCACGCGCGTAAGCGATGGGTGATGGCTTATCGCTCACCCCGAGGAAAGCGTCCGGTTGGCGCGGAAATAAATTCTACTCTCGAATTTAAAGATTACTTTTTCTATGTATCATAAATCAACCCTACTCTTTAACATAGCCAATTAAATAAAGAGGAATTTCATAGTATTCTCACGAAATTCCTCCATAAAAGCATATTACAATCTATTGTGATATAGTTTCCTTATTCAATCTACATTCATACACTGGCTCTTCTTGCTGGGTATCTTCAAACCATTTCAACCCTAT
>NZ_JBAEAP010000281.1:0-2596 GCF_056205495.1 Psychrobacillus sp.
GAAGTAAGGTTGTTTCGATTTGACCATAAATATCCTGATACATATCTCCACCAGCTGCAATACTCATAATCTGAGCACCTCGGCATAGACCTAAAATTGGTTTATTTTGCTCCAGCATTTTTTTAATAAGCTCAACTTCAAATTCATCTCGTTCTGGGACAATACTTCCGAGACTTCTATGTGGTTCTTCGCCGAAAAGTGTCGGGTCAATATCTCCTCCACCTGTTAAAAGTAACCCATCTATTAAGTTAGCAATAGAATCTATCAATTCAATCTCCATATTCGGCAATACGATTGGAACACCTCCAAATCTTGTTACCGCATGAATGTTATCTGTAGGGACGGAAAGTACAAGCTCCGTTAAATTAGAAGAAACACCTATAATTGGTTTCATAGAAACCTCCTTAACATTTTCCTGTATTATACAATTAATTTTGAATTTAGTAAATAATATGAAATTTTAATTTTATTGTATTGCTCGCATATTTAAGAAGTTTTGGTAAGCGAACCCCTTCACCTCATCCTCTGAAAAGCTTTTTAATAGCTCATTGATCAAGACTGGAAAATCGGAGGAATTATGAAGGCCATTAGTGTAAAAGTCCATTCCATCAAAATCAGACCCAAGCCCAATTTGCTTTACGCCGCCTAAAGAACACAGATGATCTATATGCTTAATAAGCTCTGGAATTTCAGCAGTCTGGTTCCCGTTAATAAAAGGAGGATAAAAAACTACATGGATATGCCCACCACGTGCAAACATCGCTTTAACTTGGTCATCATTCAAATTTCTTGGGTGCTCACATATCGCTGCAGCATTGGAATGCGAAGCAAAAGGATACTCCGCAAGATTCATCACATCCCAAAATCCTTTCTCACTTAAATGAGAGACATCCGTCAAAACACCATACTCATTATTTAAAAGCACTACCTCCTTACCAAAAAGCGTAAGCCCTCCACCTCTCGGCTCACCTGCTCCGTCTGCACATAAATTAGCATTATTCCATGTGAGCCCTATTGATAGTACACCTAACCTGTAAAGCTGACGAAGCTTCATCAAATCGTTTCCAAATGCATCAGCACCCTCCAATGCCAAAACCGCTCCAATTTCTCCATCCTTTAAACTTTTTAAATCCTCCCATTTCGTTATATGCTTCATTCTCGGATTTTTTCCCAACACCTCTGTATAAAACAAATCTATTTGCTCCAAGGCATATAACCATTTCTGGTCATCTGGCACTTTCGGAAAAATAAAAACTGCAAAAAACTGCACTTGGACATCGCCCTCTATCAACCGCACCATATTCGTTTCCAACTCCGGTGCATCAGCAAAGCTTAAAGGATTTACCTTGTATATTCTTCCTTGCTTAGCTAGCTGTAGCTTCAAAAGCGCATCACAATGCGTATCTACTATTTTCAATTAATTTTCACTCCTTCTTATCGTAATCACGTTGCTCTGTTTCTAATTGGGAACATAAACCTTGCTAGTATTCAGCCCCAGTTGTCGGCTCATTTAGCTAATCGGTCGGTTTTGGGCCATAATCGGTCGGTTTTCCCATATAATCGGTCGGTCATCCCGAATAATCGGTCGGTTCTTCCACATAATTGGTCGGTCACCCCGAATTATCAGTCGGTTCTTCCACATAATCGGTCGGTCACCCCGAATAATGGTCTGCTATGCACTACACCTGATCCGAGCTTTTTAATATTTGACGTGAGCTATAGAAAATACGATTTATGGTTCCATCTGCTCCACTTAGAAACTCAATTAGGTTTTCTTGATCCACTAAAGTGCCGATAAACAAATTACCTTCTACACATTTTAATGGGTTGGGACCACTTGCTGTTAGAATGGCTAGACGTCCATCCACTATATCCACTCTTACCTTCATCCCCTCTCCAGAAATAAAGGTTCCTTTAAATTTGGAAAGCTTCTCTACTGGCACATCGTGTGTTTGAAAATGCATGTGCTTGGTAGCTGGCTCCCGGCCCTCTATGCCATTAAGAGCACCAAGAAACAGCTTATCGGATGGAACATCTGCGAGACTGCTTAATAGCACTCCAGAGATTCCTTTCTCAGGTAAAATTCCCATAAACGAAGAAACTCCCTCCAAGCCCCCACCATGGTTAATAAAGGTAGTCCCAAAGTAATTGGGAATGATTCGTAGACCGTACCCGTAAAAGCGTCCCTTTTCGAACTCTACATGTGGATAGACCATCTGCTGTACACTTTCTGGTTGTAGAATTCTATTCTCTCCAGCCATTCCTTCATTTAAAAACATAGCCAGATACTTCAGAATGTCATTTATAGTGGATTTTAAATAACCTGCTGCTCTCATGGAAGGTGCATCCCACCAAAGCGGAGCCTCATATACGTCCACCCCCTCTGCAGAGTAGCGTGACATATAAAGTGTAGTCGCATTTTCTTTCTTCTTTAATTCCTCCAAATCAAAAAAGCTATTATTCATTTGGATTGGCTTTAAAATATGATCCATTACGTAATCTTCATAGGATTGACCACTCACTCGATCAATAATTATTCCTAGAATTCCGTAGCAGTCATTGGAATAGCTGAACTCCTCCCCTGGTTCACCAAGCA
>NZ_JBAEAP010000282.1:0-7763 GCF_056205495.1 Psychrobacillus sp.
CCCACAGGAGCGTAGCGACGAGGAGGCTGAGGCCATGCCGGCGGAAAGCGTCCGTCTGGAACGGGATTTAGCAATTCTTATTTACCATTATATAAAGTATCTATCATTCAACCTTCTGTCGTAAAAAATGCTTTTACCATAAAAAACCGCAAATGATAGACTAATGCCTACATCTGCGGGACAGTTATGAAACTCTAGAGCTCGCTTTTAAAATCATTAATTTGCATATTTTACGGCTGCAACGATTAGCATAACCCAGCCGATTAGGAATGCCACTCCACCGATTGGTGTAATTGCTCCTAAAATACTAATTCCCGTTAAGCTAAGTACGTACAAACTTCCAGAGAAAATAACGATACCAGCTAGGATTAAATAGCCTGCTACGTTTAATTGTGACACAGGTCCTAATAGCTTACTGCTCATTAGAATACCAATGGCAACTAATGCAAGCGCATGAAACATTTGATATTGAACCGCTGTTTCCCATGTCGCTAAATACTTGTCAGCAACTCTACCTTCTAATAAATGTGCTCCGAATGCTCCAAGGGCTACGGATAGGAAGCCATTAATAGCACCTGCGATGATAAAAAATTTCAAGTTGTTCCCTACTTTCTATTATTAAAAATCAAATAATGACTCTCCGTTTGCATCGTCTTCCTTCAAGGGTGCAGAAGGGACAGTTAAGTTTGCTGCCTTAACGGAGGGCGTTTGAAGTACTATTGGACTTTCTGTTTGTGGCACAGTTAGAGCTACGTCACATAAAGCCTTTATAGCCGCTAAACTTTCCCGGATGGATTGTTCCCCCGATGCAGTCTTTGCCTCTTGAAGCTGTTTTTCTATTTGCATTAAAATCTGTCTGTTCGAAATCACTTGTTATGCCCCTCCAGTTGCTTTGGTTCAAATTTTAAGCACTCCACGCCTGAGGATCTTTTGACTAACGCAGAAGGAAGCTCCCTTGTTTTAAATTGGTAAGCCCTACAGCCACGTGGATGATTCGCATCCCAGGTGGTAAAAAAATGTCGACACTTAAAACAATTTACAGCCAATTTTTCTCCCTACTTTCTATCGTTATCCTAGCATAATTAGAGGCAAAAATCGATTGGCTTTTCATTCATGGACACTAACTGTTCATTTATTTGAGAGTAGGGTCTGCTTCCCAAGAATCCTCGGTGAGCACTTAGAGGACTTGGGTGAGTTGATTGGATAATGTAGTGTTTGGTCGTGTCGATCAGCTTTAACTTAGCTTGTGCAGGCTTACCCCATAAAACAAAAATAATTGGCTTTTCACGTTCAGATAGCTTCTGTATAACGGTATCTGTGAAGCGCTCCCAGCCCATGCCTTTATGCGAGTTTGCCTCACCTGCTCTGACAGTTAAAACCGTATTTAACAACAAGACACCCTGCTTCGCCCATTTTTCTAGATAACCGTGTGAAGGGATTGGACATCCTAAATCATCTTCTAGCTCCTTGAACATGTTACGCAAGCTTGGTGGAATTTTAACTTCTGGCTTTACTGAAAAGCTTAAGCCATGGGCCTGGCCTGGACCATGATATGGGTCTTGACCTAGTATAACCACCTTCACATCATCATATGGCGTTAATCGAAACGCACTTCCCACCTCTTCTCGTGGTGGATAGATCGTGTGCTCAGCATATTCCTGATCTAGAAAGGACTGTAGCTCCTTAAAATAAGGCTTATCCCATTCTGCACCTAATAATTCTTTCCAATTTGGCATTTAATCACTCCTTAAACTCCACTTGCACGTCATATTCAATGAGCTGGAACATTTCCTGTACGGATTTTACGGCATTTTCTTCTGCAAGCTCCAGAATACCTTGTCCGGTAGATTCTTCAATCATCATTTCTTTGGCGGTTGCAGCTAGTTCATAGGCTTCTTCTATGTCTGCCTTTTCACGAAATAATCCTTCATACGAAAATACCTCTACTTGGTCAAACAGTATTTCAGGTCCTCCTAAAAATTCTGGTTTAGGCAATGTTAAAACAGCAGTCTTGTTTTCTTCATTAACCTTAATATCTGATTCGGTTACCTCTGAAAAATTAACCCCTGCCTTCACGGATCCTGGAACTACGACTAAAAGCTGCCTTTTGGTTCCTGGTAAGTCTAGTCCAATCTCTTTTCCAAATACTGCATTATCTTGTCGTTCTATAATTACTTTCGTATATGCTTGCGCAGTTGATAACTCATTAAGACCTTGTACTCTTTCAACAAAGGAACCCTTGGATTCCGTAAAGGTACTACCTTGGATCGCCCAGAATGCTGCAAATGGCAATGCTGCAATTAGTAAGAATGCTAAGACTGAGATGAGCAAGATTGTTTTAAATTTGAATCTAGATAAAAATAATGGCATCCTCCAGAGGTTTAACCCTCCTCGCCTAGGAGAATCTTCTACGATGGTAGCAGCACTTTCCTCATTTTGAGCTTTCAATTCTTTTAATAGCTTTTCCATTTCTCGAATCTTGTCATCTTGTTTCATCCTCATCCCTCTCCTTCTATTAAACTACTACGTTTACAGTATCGAAAAGTTTCCCTATTAACAACTATTCCGCCCAATGATACGATGGTAAAAAGGGGAAATGCATATGGCAAATTTTGAATTTCGAGAAAAACTAAAAAAACTGGAGGATTCAGCTGTGAAAAACGATGTTCCACCAAAGGCAACGAGTATGGGTTTCGGTTGCTTTTTACTAGGAACTATATTTTTTATAGGAATCCTTGTTTACTTAACTATCTCACTTTATATAAATAAAATTTATATTGGCGGGACGATAACTCTTTTCGTTTCAATCACATTTGCTTTTATAGTGTTCAAGCTTTGGACTGCTCCAAAGCTGCCGTAATTGAATTTTCATATCTATCTGATACAATTAATGAAATAACTTTCACGCAAAAGGAGAACTTTTACATGTCTATTAAAAAAACATTAACAATTGCAGGTTCTGATACTTCTGGCGGCGCTGGTATACAAGCAGACTTAAAAACATTCCAAGAGCATGGAACCTATGGTATGAATGTTCTCACTGTCATCGCTACAATGGACCCGGAAAATAATTGGAGTCACCATGTGTTTTCCCTTCCTGTGGATGAAATCAAACGTCAAGCGAAAACGGCTCTATCCACTAATGTAGATGCTATTAAAACCGGTATGCTAAGTACAGAGGATATAATCGAAGCAGCAGGTAAAATTATTGAAGAGTCCGGTGTGACTAGTATCGTAATCGATCCTGTCATGGTTTGTAAGGGTGAAGATGAGGTATTGAACCCAGGTACTGTAGACTCCATGATTACTCATTTATTGCCACGTGCACTTGTTGTTACTCCAAATCTATTTGAAGCTGGTCAGCTTTCAGGACTAGGAATTCTTAAATCAATCGAAGACATGAAGGCAGCTGCCGAAAAAATTCATGAGCTTGGGGCAAAAAATGTAGTGATCAAGGGCGGTAAACAATTGGCCCACGATAAAGCAGTTGACCTTTTCTATGATGGACAAACTCACACATTATTAGAAACAGAAAAAACGGAAACGACTTATAACCATGGTGCCGGATGTACATTTGCTGCTGCGATTACAGCAAACCTAGCAAATGGCCTATCAGTTGCTGAGTCCGTACTAGAAGCTAAAGAATTTGTTTCCTCTGCAATCGCTCACGGCTGGAAGTTAAACCAATACGTAGGACCGGTACTTCATGGCGCTAAAGGAAAATTTGGTGCTCCAGAAGTGACAACAACTACAGTCTAAATAAACCCCTTACTCGCAAAGTCTAACAGGGCTTTGCGAGTTTTTATATTTCATGTAGATTGACTTAAATAATGGCTCAATCATTCGCTTGCAGAACTATTTTTCATTATACTATTAACAGACAGTATGCTAGGAGGCAATGAAAGTATGGAAATAGTGAATAAGGAACAATTACAAGAGCTATTAAATAGCTTTGCAAATGAAGATGTATACATTCATTTAGAAACAACAAATGGTGCTTATGCCACTCATTTCAACGAAAATGTGTTTAATGCTGGTGCATTTATTCGCAATGTGGTGATTCGCTACGAGCTTGGTAAGGTAGCTGGAGATGCTCCTCATCGCGTAGGTTTAAAGCTCCCTCATGGATGGGTATATGCTCAAGGTATTACACATTATGAATTAGATGAGCATGGTAGATTATTAATGGCTGGTCACGATCAAAGTGGAAAGCTAGCAGTAGCACTTGAAATCAGCAAAACACCGTTTACATATTAAGGAGGAAGAAAAATGACTTTACCAATGGAACGATCTTTGTTGGTCGTATTCCCTCACCCTGATGACGAGGCTTTTGGAGTTTCTGGAACAATAGCTACTTATGTAAAACAAGGAATCCCTGTTACATATGCATGCTTGACTCTAGGGGAAATGGGTCGCAATCTTGGAAACCCTCCTTTTGCAACTCGCGAGACACTGCCACAAGTTAGAAAGCAAGAGCTGCTAGCCTCTGCAAAAGCTATGGGTGTTACCGATTTAAGAATGATGGGTCTTCGTGACAAAACAGTAGAATTTGAAGATGATGAAAAAATGGTCCAAATGATGGAGGATTTAATCGCTGATACGAATCCTTCTTTAGTTATTACCTTCTATCCTAACTACGCTGTGCATCCTGACCATGATGCTACCGGTAGAGCAATGATTCGTGCTGTACGCAGAATGCCAAAGGATCAACGTCCAAAGGTTTATGCACTAGCTTTTTCGAATGATTCGAAAGATGTATTAGGAGAACCAGACATCATCCATAACATTTCTGAATCGAGTGAAGAAAAAATGGGTTCTATGCGTGCCCATATTTCTCAAACGGCTTGGATGCTAGAAGAAATGGAAAAACGTCTAGCAGACGGAGAACCAGAAGCAGAAAACTGGTTACACTTTGAACGCTTCTACACATACGATTTTAATAAAGATTTCGAATAATAGAACATTGCTCATAGCTATAGACTTAGCTTCTCTAATGAATTATCATGTGTAAAACATCTATTTCATGCATAATTATTCAAAAAGAAAGTTGGCCTTCACTTGAAAAAATTCAGCTTATTTACTTGGCTTCTCTTTCTTCTCCCTTCTATAGCTGGTGTCATCCTTTTCATGACCCCGTTACCAATCGGAGGAGAAATAAAGATTCCTATCGCATGGTTTGCAAGTCTATTATCTGGTGTACTTGAACCAGTTGTTCATTGGATCGCTTTAATCACCTTATTCCTTGCAGCTATTGGTTCTTTAATATTTTTATTTATTCCAAAGAACGATTCGTTTATTAATAATCTTTTTAAAGTTTCTATATTCTGGACAATCACAAGAGTTGTCGGTGCAGTTTTTTCTGTCTTAATCATTTTCCAAATTGGTCCAGAGGCTATTTGGAGTGAGGATACGGGAGGGCTTTTGTTAGCACCAGATGGATTGGTTTCCTTCCTATTCACGATTTTCTTATTTGCTGGCTTATTACTGCCACTCTTATTGAATTTTGGGCTATTGGAATTTTTCGGCACGATGATGGTCAAAATCATGCGCCCACTGTTTAAGCTTCCAGGACGATCAGCAGTCGATGCACTTACATCCTGGGTTGGAGATGGAACAATTGGTGTCTTGTTGACGAGCAGACAATATGAAGAAGGCTATTATACGAAAAAAGAAGCTGCAATTATTGGCTCCACTTTTTCCGTTGTATCTATAACCTTCTGTATCGTCGTATTGGAACAAGTTGGTCTAGAGAAATACTTTGCTCCTTATTACTTAACCGTACTACTATGTGGTGTTGTCCTGGCATTTATCATGCCTCGTATTTATCCTTTAGCTGGCAAAGAGGATGTGCATATTGATGGACGCCCATTAGACTTGGATGCAGAGAAATTTCCTGAGAATTATAATGCTGTCACACATGGTTTAGAAAATGCCTTAAAAACAGCTGATAAAAATCGTTCTATTACGAAGTTCTTCTCTGATGGAATTAAGAATGTTATCGATATGTATATTGGCGTTGCTCCCGTAGTATTAGCATTTGGAACAATTGCATTAATGCTTGCTGAGTACACCCCCTTCTTCACTATATTAGGTAAACCATTTGAGCCATTGCTTCTATTATTCGGAATACCTGAGGCTGCAGAGGCTGCACAAACAATGGTAGTTGGCTTTGCCGATATGTTCCTGCCTACTATTTTAGGTGCATCAATTGACTCTGAGCTTACAAGATTCTTTATAGCAACTATGTCAGTTACTCAGTTGATCTACATGTCTGAGGTTGGCGGATTATTACTCGGCTCTAAAATACCGGTTAACTTTAAAGACTTAATCGTTATTTTCTTATTACGTACGCTGATTTCATTCCCAATCATAGCAGCAGTTGCACATATAATATTTTAAAAGTAAAACGCTTGGAAAACTCCAAGCGTTTTTTCTATAGTGTTAGAAATCAACTAACGAAGGTCACCAGAGTTATTAAGATAAAAGCAATACTAAAGAAAATAGCTCTTATTCAGCAAAGCTTTTTTATTTAATAAACCAACAGTTTTTGTTGAATTCCTATATTGCCATGTAGAAATTACATAGCAATAAATTAAAAAAACATGAAATCGATAACTTGATTTCATGTTTTTCTTCTTTTTTTAAGTTAGGTAATTTCTTGTTTCCATTCTATCTGTTTGGAGAGGAAGCGGCGACTCCTGGGGGAACAGCACGAGCTGAAAGCCCCACAGGAGCAAAGCGACGAGGAGATTGAAGCCGTGCCCCCGGAAAGCGTCCGCTGTAACGGAAAACAACTACAGAAATTTGAATAGAAGCACCGAAAACTTTACCATTTCGTAGATTTTTTGAGTCTTTTTATTTGGAGGAGATTTTTATCTCAACCTTTATTTATATTTATTAGTGAGGTAAGAAAATCAATTGAAATGCAAATAGGACAGCGAAAATATAAAGCATGATATTAACTTTTTTCGCTTCCCCTTTAATTACTTTCAACAGTGGATAAACGATAAATCCAAAAGCAATACCTGTTGAAATGCTTGATGTAAGGGGCATGATTAAGATAATTAAGAATGCTGGGAATGCTTCGTCAAATTTACTCCACTCAATCTCTTTTACAGATCCAATCATCAATGCGCCAACGATAATTAAGGTTGGCGAGGTAATAGCTGCAACACTGGACAGCGCACCTACTAAAGGTCCGAAGAATGATGCAACGATGAATAACACAGCTACAGTTAAGCTAGTTAAACCAGTACGACCACCAACAGCTACACCAGAGGAAGACTCAACAAATGCTGTTGTTGGACTAGTTCCGAACATTGATCCAACAGTAGTAGCTACTGAATCTGCTAATAGCGCTTGGCGTGCACGTGGAAGCTTATCGTCTTTCATCAAGCCAGCTTGCTTAGCAACCCCAACCATCGTACCTGTTGTGTCAAAAAGCGTAACTAAAATAAAGGAGAATACTACTCCATATAAACCGTAAGAAATAACCTCTCCAATTGCTTCTATGGGATTCCAAATTAAAATACCTTCCGGTAGATGTGGTAAAGCTACCACTTTTTCAATCTTTAATTGATTGGTAAGTGCAGCTACAATACCAGTAATAACCATACCGATAAATAATGCACCATTTATATTACGTACCATCAAAATGACTGTGAATATTAAACCAAATAATGTTAGCAAAACACCTGGAGAAGTTAAATCCCCTAACATCACCAAATTGCTATCACTAGCAACAACTACCTTAGACATACGTA
>NZ_JBAEAP010000283.1:0-1993 GCF_056205495.1 Psychrobacillus sp.
ACAAATTCAAACTAAAATCTTGTCAGGTGAATTAATAGAAGGAGCCGCTTTACCTTCTATTAGACAATTGGCTAAAGATTTAAGAGTCAGTATGATCACTACAAAACGGGCATATGAGGAATTGGAGAAAGCTGGGTTCATCTACTTAATTGTTGGGAAAGGCTCATTTGTAGCAGAGCAGAATTTAGATGTTATTCGAGAGAAAAAACTCCGCGTAATTGAAGAACAATTAAGTGCGGTTGTCTCGAACAGTAAGGAATCTGGGCTATCTTATGAAGAATTACAAGATTTGTTAAAGATGCTGTACGAGGAGTGAGAGAAATGGGAAATGTAATAGAGTTCCAGGGGGTTTCTAAAAAGTTTGAGACATTAACGATAGATAATGTAGATTTACAGATAAAAGAAGGATATACAACAGGATTTATTGGTCCGAATGGATCTGGCAAATCTACTATGATTAAGTTAATGATGAATCTATTACAGCCAGATAAGGGAAATGTAAGTGTATTTGGACAAAACTATGGCAGCCATGAAAAAGAAATTAAAAACCGTATAGGCTTTGTGTACGACAGCAATATATTTTATCAATCCCTCAACTTAAAGGAAATCAGTAAAATAGTTGCTCCAGCTTATAAAGAATGGGATGATCAACAATTTAATCAGTATGTTAATCAATTTGAGCTGCCTCTAAATAAATCCATTAAAAATTTCTCAAAAGGGATGAAAATGAAAGCTTCTATAGCTATTGCCTTATCTCATCATGCAGAATTAATTATTATGGATGAATCGACATCAGGATTAGATCCTACATTTCGCAGAGAGTTGTTAGACATTTTTCAAGAAATTATGGTAGACGAGGGAAGGTCTATATTTTTTTCAACGCATACTACAAGTGATTTAGAACGTTTTGCGGATTATATTGTATTAGTCGATAAAGGAAAAATTCTTCTTAACAAGCCTCTAGATGAGTTACAGGAACAATATGTCATTGTAAAAGGAAGTGCGGATTTACTTGACAGAGATACAGAAGCACATTTCATTGACGTAGAACGATCTCACGGTGTATTTCAAGCTTTGTCAAACAACCCAGAGGAAGTACAAAAAGTCTTTGAGGATCATGTCGTGATAGAGAAGGCCTCTTTAGATGAAATTATGTATTATATGAAGTCTGCTCAAAGGAGCAAGGTAAATAGTTAATCATAAATAGCAATTTAACACGAGCTTTTTCTCTGGATTGATTGAAGCAGCAAGCGGCGAAAGAGTGTGAGAAGTCTGAGATATGAGCGTTCATCAATTCTATAACGTTTTAAAAGACTTTAATAATATTAAAGTCTCAGAGTGTAGACAAAAGGGTTGGAAATCAAAACGATTTCCAATCCTTTTGCTATTATCGCAGTTTACATTCTGGAAAAAGAGTTGATTCAAATCGCGATTTTGTTTATTTTACGCCATTTTTGGCGTTTTCCAGGTGCAGCTGGCCAACTTCTTAAGATATTAAGGCAGCAAAAGTTAGCATCGCCTGCATGGACAATTTTTAAGATCCTTTAAGTTGTCCATCGCATACCATGCTTTTCTTTGGCATCGACAAAGACACGCTCGATCGTCTCTTTACGATTCCTGTAAATTTCTTTCATTTCATAGTTATGACGTAAGTCCTCAGCTACATCCAAATAGTCTTGCCAGATATGACGTTGAATCATCTTTTGTTTATACTTACTCTCTGCGTTCATTGGTTTGATTTTTCGTCATCATATCCATCCCCTCATTCATTTTATAGGAGGCCCCGTTGATTGGAGCGAAGCACGGCGACTCCAGTGGGAACAGCGCGAGCTGAAGACCCTGGACTGAGCGAAGCGAGGGAGTTTCAAGGAGGGAAAACTAAGGACGTCACATCGTGTGACAACGTTTTCCTGACCAACATCCTGTTGGCCTAAGCCGTGCCCACGGAAAGCGTCCGTTCGTAGCGGAAATCAACTCTTCCTCGCGTTACTTC
>NZ_JBAEAP010000284.1:0-6005 GCF_056205495.1 Psychrobacillus sp.
TTGTTTTTTGAACTGAAGAAAACACTGTGTTTGAAAAAGGGGAAAATGGGGAAAATAGAAAGATGAGACCGTTTAAAAATAGTAAAAATCCACGATGATTATATATATCTAGTTTATATCTTACCTATACCCTTGGAGAAAAGGACAGTGCGCCATGGAGAATGCTATATTATTATTAAAAAATGCAAATGTGATAGATGTAGAGTCTGGAAAAACGACTTACTCTCATCTTCTTGTCCAAAATGGCTATATCACGAAAATATTATCTGCACACAAACAAGTTGGTAATATTCATAATAAAGCAATTATTTATGATTTGAAAAGAAAGTATGTCATTCCAGGTTTGATTGATATGCATGTACATATGAAAAAAGATTATGCTCCCATTTTTACTGCAGCTGGAGTTACAACTGTTCGTAATACAGGCGGAAATGTTGGTGAATTAAAAAAGCTAATACATGCATCTAATGGAGCACCAACGCCAAGAGTTATTTCATCGGATAGAATTATTGATGGTCCGCCTGGTTTGTGGGGTGAAAATAGTCCATGGAACATAAATGTAAATGATGCACAGAGTGCTAGAGCAGAGGTTAGAAGGCAGGTTGAAGCCGGCGCGGATTTCATTAAGGTGTATGGTTGGTTGTCGAAAGATATAATGGAAGTGGTTGTTGATGAGGCAAAAGTTCATCATAGAGAAGTCAGTTGTGATTTAATACACTCCTTGGAAGTAACTGCAACTGATGCTGCTAAAATGGGTATTAAATGGAACGAGCATGCTTCTGGTATTTTAAAAGATCTTTTCCCAGAGTGGACGATGCAAGCAAACGAAGGTAAATGGAAGGAAATTGATTGGGAAAATCCAGATGAGAAAAAGATTAGAGAAGTGTGTAAAATATTGGTGGAAAATGATGTTGTACTTTGTCCTACAATGGTTTTATATGATCAAGCAAACTTAATGAGAAATTATTGGTACTCTGAAGAAAAGATAATGGACAAAATTAAAGAAAACTCAGTGTTAATGCAGCATTGGAGACGCTTTATCGAAAATACAAGTTCTTTAAGTAGATTAGGGATACAACATACCTTTAATAAAGCAATAGCAAAAGCCTATTTTGACCTAGGAGGACTGGTGGTAGCTGGTACCGATACTCCTGCTGGCATTTTCACCTTTCCTGGTATGGCGCTTCACAGAGAGCTAGAGCTATTCGTTAAAAATGGTTTATCTGAAATAGATGCGATTAGGACAGCTACAATAAATGCAGCAGAAGCTCTTAATAGACAAGATATAGGAGTCCTTCAAGAAGGAACAATTGCGGATATGGTAATACTAGAAAAAAACCCTTTAAAAGATATACGTTGCACTAAAGAAATTCATAGTATTGTTAAGGGAGGAACTTTATACACGCAAGATAAACTACTCGAAAAAGTTCCTATAGAAGAGAAAGTAAAAAAATCTGTAGAGGAATTTATGAATAGTTTCCTAGACACCAATTACAAATCAAGCTAATCAAAAATAATAAGATAGCATTTTTGACAGGAGCGGCAATTTCTAAAGCCTCTCCTGTTTTTATATGCGTTAAAATCTATTAAGATCGACCATAAACTAAATCTATCATTATTTGTGTACTAATCTCTTAAATTCACACATATATTCATATCTAAGTGATTGATTGGTATGTAACTATTTTAACTAATGAGTTTGGGGGAATCTAATGAATATCACAGCATACTACCAAAAATCAGTTCAAGAAGTGATGAAAGAGTTTGACGTTACTCAACAAGGGTTATCAGATTATGAAGTAAGACAAAGACATAAAGAGAATGGCTTCAATGAATTGGAGGAAGGTAAAAGGAAAAATGCCATACAAGTATTTTTAGAGCAGTTTAATGATTTTCTAGTCATCATTTTAATAGTTGCTGCTGCTATTTCTGCTTTTTTAGGAGAATTAGAAAGTTCAATAGTTATTGTAATAGTAATTGTATTAAATGCAGTTTTAGGGACGGTACAACATATTAAAGCGGAAAAATCATTAGATAGCTTAAAAGAAATGGCCGCTCCTATAGCTAAGGTGCTGAGGAATGGAGAAGTTATAAAAATTCCATCCCGAGAGGTAGTGGTGGGAGATGTTCTCTATTTAGAAGTGGGAGATTATATTTGTGCAGATGGAAGAATGATGGAAAGCTATAGCTTACAAGTAAATGAGAGTTCATTAACAGGTGAATCCGAAGCGATAGACAAAATTGAAGCATTAATTGATAAAGAGGAGCTAGCAATTGGAGATAAGCGTAATATGGTCTTTTCAGGAAGTTTTGTTACTAATGGTAGAGGACGAGCTATTGTAACATCCATTGGTATGGCTACTGAAATAGGTAAAATAGCTAATCTGTTGCAAAATGCAAAAGAAAAGAAAACCCCCTTACAAATGAATCTGGATCACTTTGGGAAGAGATTGGCTATTGGCATTATCATTATATGCCTAATCATTTTTGGACTAGACATTCTTAGAGGCCGAGAGCTAGTAGATTCTTTCATGTTTGCGGTATCCTTAGCGGTAGCTGCCATTCCGGAAGCATTAAGTTCAATCGTCACCATAGTACTTGCATTTGGCACACAGAAAATGGCGAAAGAAAATGCTATTATTCGAAAATTACGAGCAGCTGAAAGTTTAGGGAGTATCTCTGTTATTTGTACAGACAAAACTGGAACGCTTACACAAAATAAAATGACGGTCCAGCATATTTACGTAAATGAGCAAACCATAGAAGCTGATAGAGCTAATATCAACAACCCACTCCATAAAAATTTAATGAGCATGGCGTTGCTTTGTAATGATTCGATAAGTACTGAAGAAAAAGAAATTGGAGATCCAACAGAAATTGCGCTTGTAAATTGGAGTAAACTATATAACTTTGATGAAGGGAACGTACGCCAACAATATTTCCGTGTAGGAGAAATGCCATTCGATTCTAATCGCAAGCTAATGAGTACGATTCATCGAATAAATAATCGATATATGATGATTACAAAAGGAGCAGTTGATGAGCTATTATCTCGAATAGTAAGAATGGAAACATCTCCAGGCATTTCACCTATTAACATTGGACAAATCGAAAGGATAAAACAAGCAAACCACCATTTTTCAAGCCAAGGTCTAAGAATCCTTGCGTTTGCTTATAAAGAAGTAGATTCCCCGAAAGTAAACATGGAAATGGAGCAGGATCTCACTTTCATTGGGTTGGTCGCTATGATGGATCCATTAAGACCAGAAACTAAACAAGCGGTAGAAGATTGTATAGCAGCAGGTATTAAACCAGTTATGATTACTGGAGATCACAAAATTACCGCGACTGCTATAGCGAAAGAAATAGGGATAGTAGAAGGTCCTGATGAAGTGATGGAAGGGAAGGAAATAGAAAAATTATCGGATTTAGAATTACAAGACATAGTCGAGAATGTCTCTGTATATGCACGAGTATCGCCTGAGCATAAAATTCGTATAGTAGAAGCTTGGCAAGAAAAAGGTCACGTTGTAGCGATGACTGGTGACGGTGTAAATGATGGTCCAGCATTGAAGCAAGCGGACATAGGGGTTGCAATGGGGATTACAGGTACAGAAGTTGCAAAGGATGCCTCTGCTATGATCTTGGCTGATGATAATTTTTCAACCATTGTCAAAGCAGTTTCCAATGGGAGAAGTATTTACACGAACATTACCAATTCCATTATGTTTTTGCTATCCGGTAACACTGGGGCTATCCTAGTCGTACTGTATGCAACCATTCTTGCTTTACCTGCACCCTTTTTACCGGTTCATCTATTATTCATAAACTTGCTGACGGATAGTTTACCTGCCATTGCAATTGGTTTAGAACCACACAATAAAAAAGTAATGAAAGAAAAGCCTAGGGACATTAAGGAACCCCTTCTTAATAAGAAGTTTGCTATACAGGTTGGATTGGAAGGCTTCCTCATTGCAGCAGTAACAATTATCGCCTTTCAAATAGGATTGGCGACTGGGGATACAATGGTCGCGACTACTATGGCATTTGCAACCTTATGCTTGTCCCGATTATTTCATGGCTTCAATTGCCGATCAAAAGAGTCCATATTTAAAATTGGATTGTTTTCGAATTTAACTGTTTGGATCGCTTTTCTAATAGGAGTCATTCTTTTGAACCTAGTTTTGATATTCGAGCTGTTTGATGTTGCCGCAATTAGTCGCACTCAGTTTGCAATAATCTATGGGTTGGCTTTCATACCAGTGGTTGTTATTCAAATCGATAGATTTTCCCTTCCAAAAAATAAATATTGATTTTCTAGCTTAACATTTTGTATAATTCTAATAATATAAAAAGGCGTTGAAGAGAAAAAGTAGAGTGATGATGTTATATAGAGAGCTTCTGGTGGTGGAAATGAGGCAAGCTAGTCATTCGAACATGATCTCGGAGCTTCGTACTGAACGTGTAACAACTAGTAGGATACGACAAGAGTTGGCACTTGTTACCCATGTCAAAGTATAAAGGCTTTTTGCTATGTACTTATGGAGTCATATGGTGCGAACCATTTGAATATTAAGGTGGTACCACGAGATAACCTCGTCCTTATCGAAATTTCGATAAGGATGAGGTTTTTTATTTTAGCTGAATATATTTAAAACTTACTTGGCTAAAAAACTTAATGAAGAAAAGGAGAGAATTAAAATGAACATTTTTATCGGAGGGGCATGGCCATACGCTAATGGGTCCTTACATTTGGGACACATTGCAGCATTATTACCAGGAGACATTTTGGCGAGATATTATAGACAAAAGGGAGAGGAGGTATTGTATGTCTCTGGTAGCGACTGTAACGGTACTCCCATATCCATACGTGCTAATTCTGAAGGCGTTACAACGAAAGAAATAGCGGATAGATATCATAACGAGTTTAAAGAAACCTTTAATCGTCTGGGCTTTAGTTATGATATGTATACACGAACTGATAGTGATCATCATCATAAAGTGGTTAGGCAAATCTTTTTAGAGCTATGGAAGAATGGTTATATTTACGAAAAGGAAATTGAGCAAATCTATTGTGCAACTGATAATCAATTTTTACCTGACAGGTATGTGGAAGGGAATTGCCCAAATTGCGGAAGCCGCGCAAGAGGGGACCAGTGTGATGCCTGCTCCTTAATTTTAGACCCTATGGACTTAACGAATAGAAGCTGCAAACTATGTGGAAATGAGCCGACTGTTAAAGCTACAAAGCATTTATATTTCCAGCTAAGCAGCTTTCAGGAGCAGCTAGAGAATTATCATATGTCAGCAAAAGCAAATCATGCGTGGCGAGAAAATGCAGTTCGCCTGACCGAGCGATATTTAAATGAAGGCCTTCGTGATCGAGCGGCTTCAAGGGATCTGCCAAATGGGGAAAGTATACCCATCGAAGGATACGAGGAAAAGAAAGTGTATGTATGGATAGAGGCTGTTTCCGGTTATTACTCAGCGAGTAAGGAATGGGCCACTCTTAACCAAACGGATGAAAAAGAATTTTGGAATGAGCAAACCATTTCCTATTACGTGCATGGTAAAGATAACATCCCATTCCATACCGTAATATGGCCAGCGATACTTAAAGGTATTCGACAAGAGACACTTCCAACTCATATCATTTCCAACGAGTATTTAACGTTGGAAAAGAGAAAATTTTCGACTAGTCAAAACTGGGCAGTATGGGCTCCTTATTTTGTAGAGAAATACCATCCGGACTCCTTAAGATACTTTTTAACAAGCAATGCCCCCGAAAATAGAGACTCTGATTTTTCGTGGAGAGAATTTATTCACAGCCATAATGGGGAGCTACTCGGAGCATATGGAAACTTTATCAATCGCACATTAAAATTCATTGAAAAGTCCTTTGAGGGAACAATTCCTGATCGAGCAATTCATAAAAAAATAGAAGAAACTACTATAAAATTATATACATCGGTGGGGCAATTGGTCGAGGCAGGCCAGTTTAAATT
>NZ_JBAEAP010000285.1:0-2862 GCF_056205495.1 Psychrobacillus sp.
TGCTGCAACAATAATATCATCCATGTATCCACCTGGTCCTATTAAGCCCTCGGGTAATATATCAATGGGAGTAATAAAGTATAGGATACCGCTACCAATAAGTGTTTTACTTTTTGCGTCAATGCGATCATCTAGCATAGATTTAATAAGTAAATGGAAAAAATCTGGAGCAAAAAGAAGGTATGGTGTAAACTTACCCAACTTGTTTGATTTGGAATCTACATATTTCGTTATTTTAGCACGTAGTTTTGTGTAAAAATCTTGTTGCTCCTCATAGGAAGGCAATTCCTTTTTTAACTCTAAATTCATTTAAAGCTCCCCTTTCTTGTTCTCACTATACCAAAAATTTTGGAAAAAGAAACTTAAATAGCACTCATTCGAGTATATTAATGAACACTTACGAGAGTTAGTTTTATAATTAGCCATTTTCGATTACAAATACCAGCAGTAAACTAGTGAAATCTATTTATATATGACCATTATTGTAAATACATTTTATCTAGTTTCAAGTATTCATTTAAAGCCTGCTGTAATGTCCCATAAGTTCTTGTATCTTTATCAAATTGCATGCCTAATCGAATCATTTGTCGAACAACCTCAGGTCTTAAACCAGTAATTACAGTTTGGCATCCCATCATTGATGTACCATAAATTGTCTTTAACAGATGTTCTATTACCTCTGTCTCCATTTCTGCTATACCTGATAAATCTATTATTAAAGTTTGTATTCGGAGTTTGCTAATTTCAGTTAGTACTTTTTCTTCTAGAATTGAAGTTCTATATGTATCTACTGATCCAATTAAAGGTAAAATACAAATGGAAGGTGTGATCGGTATTATTGGTTCTGATAAAGTTGCTACTACTTTTTTCTGAGAGGATAACAAAGCATCTTTATAAGTTGAATAATTAATAAAAAATTCGTTTAAGAAGTTGTCAATTCTATTATTTAGCTGCTTTTCAATTTTAAAGAAGTCCTCTAGGTCCATCATTTGATCGGAATCATTCAATTCCTTTATAAACCTCCACATGGTTCGACGGATAGCTTGCACCCATTCTAATTTAAAAGAAAGCGTTAAAGAATGAGTTGCCCAGGCAATTCCTTCTTGTTTAGCAAATAGATCTAACTCCTCATCATTACCCTCGATAATGTTTTTAATAAGATGATGTGCATTATTGATAAGATCAATGTCACCAACTCTTAAAATATCATTTATCTTATCTTTAACATTTACAGCTTCTGATAAAAGATTATCTTCGACTTTCTCCTTGTTACCTTCGAAATACTCTTTAATTCCTCCACCTAATAATAGCTTTTCCAAGTGACATCCCCCTATAATTTAAATAAAATTAAACACTCGATTCTTATACCCAAATCCTTTGGATATTAAACACTATGTAGATAGTATTTAATAAAGAGTTTAATATATTTTTAGGAAAAAAAATAGCCCATCATAATGATGGGCTTCCTACTTATAGTTTTGTTACATTTGCAGCTTGTGGCCCGCGATTTCCTTCTACAACTTCAAATTCTACACTTTGGCCTTCTTCAAGTGATTTGAAGCCATCACCTTGAATAGCAGAGAAGTGTACGAATACATCATTTTCTCCTTCAATTTCGATGACTCCAAATCCTTTTTCTGCATTAAACCATTTTACAGTACCTTGTTTCATGTTATTACCTCCAAAAATAAAATTAACAATATGTAAACTAAAAAATTCACATATTCCATGAAGTACCGACATCACATCATCGATCACTACATGGGATATGTGAATTGCTCAACCGGTTTATACTTTAATTGTTACTATAAATTATAGCAGTTGGATAAATTTAGTCAACAAATAATTACATTATTCTAAATCGTTTACCTGATATTAAATATGATTCCATGGAAAATTTGTAAGTCATCTTCACACGACTCACAATAACATTGTTCCTTTACTGACCAAAATGCCCAGTACTTATCGTTTCTCATCTCTTCTTTTGGGAACTTCCCTCTTAACTCGGTTAGTTTTTTTTCTAAAAATGAGCGTGCCTGGTCCTCATGTTCAAATTCCGCTTTTTCCATGATAAACTCTTCCCAGCCTTCAAAAGCCCACCACGGCTCATAGTCTGCTTTCATATAAATAACCTCATACATATTGTAATCGCCTCTAATACTTTTTATTAATACATATTTTACTGCTCACAAAGAAAATGTCTACTCTTTTGACTTTTGAAACTGAATAAATTGAAAAAATTTGCTATTTACGTTAAGTTATAAATAACATCAAAGTAAATAAAAGAGAAATTAAACGGTAATATGCTCCCATTAATTTCGACATATATGAAACCTACTTTTCTCTCGTTCGTATAATGTAGTGTATATATAAGGAGGTCTTGACTATGACACAAGTAATACAAACCGTCATTCGTCATATTATTAATGTTCCAGTCATGATTACATCATGGCTAATTTTCTTCTTTCCAGTTGAATTAGGTTTTTTGGCAAGCTCAGCGTTAGCAGTAGTTACCTACCTAACCTCCAATTTTGCTATCAAAAAAATTCAACAGAGATCTATTATGAAGAAATATGAGTTAACTTCATCAGAGTATTTTCATATTCGAAAGCAGATTAAGGAAGCAACAGCAAAGGTTCGTACACTTAATAACCATTATTTAAAAGTACGATCAGTGAGCTCTTTTAAACAGCTTTTTGAATTAAATAGATTAGCAAAACGAATTATTGCTTTAGTTAAAGCAAACCCGAAGAAATTTTATCAAGCTGAAAACTTCTTCTACGCTCATTTAGATTCGGCAGTAGAGCTAACATCTAAGTATACATTCTTAGTTTCTCAGCCATCGAAGAACAAAGAAATGAA
>NZ_JBAEAP010000286.1:0-1776 GCF_056205495.1 Psychrobacillus sp.
ATCAACTCCTTGGCTCACAGAACGACATGGCTACGATCCGACTTAGTTTGATCTTTATTCGCTGAACGCATGTTTGTCATTTGTTTTGCTTTAACGATATTAACCGTTAAATCTGCATCACGATTATGTTCGCCGACAATCATACCTTCATAAATGTCAGTACCTGGTTCAACAAAAATGACACCACGGTCTTCTACTTGCATAGTACCGTATTGTGTTGTTTTTCCTGATTCCATAGATACTAATACACCTTGACGTCTTCCGCCAACTTGGCCTTGCGCCATTGGTTGGTAGCTGTCAAATGAGTGGTTCATGATACCGTAACCACGAGTGATCGTTAAGAACTCAGTAGAATAACCGATAAGTCCGCGAGCTGGGATCGTGAATAGTAAACGAACTTGACCGCTTCCGCTATTGACCATATCTAACAATTCGCCTTTACGTGCACCCATCGATTCCATGATAGCACCGGTATGCTCTTCGGGAACATCGATTTGAACACGTTCAACTGGCTCACAACGTACGCCATCGATAAGACGGACGATAACTTCTGGTTTAGACACTTGAAGTTCATAACCCTCACGTCTCATGTTTTCAATCAGGATAGAAAGGTGAAGCTCTCCACGACCTGAAACAATCCATACGTCCGGTGAATCAGTGTTTTCTACTCTTAAACTTACATCTGTTTGCAATTGGCTTTTCAAACGCTCTTCGATTTTACGAGCTGTTACGAATTTACCTTCCCGGCCTGCAAATGGGCTGTTGTTTACAAGGAAAGTCATTTGTAGAGTTGGCTCATCGATACGTAGGATTGGAAGCGCATCAGGATGCTCTACTGGGCAAACCGTTTCACCGACGTTGATATCTTCCATACCGGAAACGGCGATTAAGTCACCAGCAACTGCTTCTTGGATTTCAACTTTTTTCAAGCCGATATAACCAAAGATTTTCGTTACACGGAATTGCTTAACTGATCCATCAAGCTTCATCAACGAAACTTGCTGACCTACGTGCATTTTTCCGCGGAACACACGACCAACACCAATACGTCCAACATAGTCGTTGTAATCAAGTAAAGCCACTTGGAATTGCAGTGGTTCTTCTGAGTTATCGACTGGAGCAGGAATCGTTTCGATAATTGTTTCGAATAATGGAGTCATGTCTTTTTCTTGTTTAGCAGGATCTGAATCCAAGCTAGCTGTTCCAGCAATACCTGAAGTAAAGACTACAGGGAAATCTAATTGCTCTTCTTCAGCTCCAAGTTCGATGAACAAGTCGATAACTTCATCGACAACTTCATCTGGACGAGCAGAGTCTTTATCAATTTTATTCACGACAACGATAGGCGTGATTTTTTGTTCCAAAGCTTTTTTCAACACGAAACGTGTTTGAGGCATACAACCTTCATAAGCATCGACAACAAGTAAAACGCCATCGACCATTTTCATGATCCGTTCTACTTCACCACCAAAGTCGGCATGACCAGGTGTATCCAAGATATTAATTCTTGTGTCTTGATATTGAACTGCTGTATTTTTCGCAAGAATCGTAATTCCGCGTTCTTTTTCAATAGCATTAGAATCCATCGCACGTTCTTCAACGTGTTCGTTTTCACGGAATGTACCCGATTGCTTAAGCAACTGATCCACTAAAGTTGTTTTACCATGATCGACGTGGGCAATGATGGCTATATTACGAATATTTTCTCTTAATTTCAAAAAATTCACTCCTAAAAAAATTTGGTGTTTAACGTATCACTAGTATTAACTTACATAT
>NZ_JBAEAP010000287.1:0-4592 GCF_056205495.1 Psychrobacillus sp.
ATTTGTTATCATAATATATCCGTAGTAAGCAAGAAAACCTAAAGTGGAAGTTAATCCACAAATAGCAAGGGTTGGTGCCAGCCAATGATAGCTTGTAGAAAAGCTGCTCTCCTTAAATTTCCTAAAAAAATGAAAACTCCCTATTACTAAGTAACTAAAAAAGATTACAACAATCGATGCCATAATTCCAAGTTGTAACAAGGGTGAATCAATCCATGAGGTTTCTACTACCCTTGCATCCGATATATAATTTTGCTGTGGAACATCACCTATTACTCTCTCTTTAAATTCTCCTTCTCCTATAACATTCTTAATCCAAGTAACCATGGACTCCGCATAGCCTGGGGCAAATTGGTCAGAGTGAACGTAGCCATCTGTAGAAAAGAAGATATCGTGGTTAGCGTTAGGTATAAATCTAATACTACTTTGCTCGTTGCCACCTCGTACCAATGAATCTTTCATAATCTGGTAACTCTCCAACGGCGGAGCAGTACGATCATTACTACCCCAAATCGCTAGTATTGGTTGTTGTAATTGTTCAAGCACTGGGATAGGATTATATTTTGACTCAGCAAATAATTCTGACGTGACGAGAAAACGAACACCTGTTTTAGTCATTGAATTGATAAAGGAATTAGAAGTTATTCCTTGTTGCCGAAACATATTTTCCATTGTCCAGGAAGTTTGTTGTGCAGGCGGTACTCCACTGGCACCAACTGTAATGACAAATGCCACGTTATCCGAACGAATGGCAGCTAAGGGGCCAACCCAGCCTCCTTCACTTAAACCCCATAACCCAATTTTCTCGGCATCAAGTTTCTCCCTGTAGCGAAGTGCTTCTACTGCTGCTAAGACATCATCTGCCAACAACGTGTATGACCTGGAATATTCTCCTATACCGTCAGCACTGTATCCGACAGAACGTTTATCATAAATAAACGAAGCGATACCCGAATTTACAAATATTTCTGCTTCTGCACGATAGTCTTCTCTATCATGTGTACCTGCTCCATGGATTAAAATAACTGCTGGAAAGGGTCCTTGGCCATCGGGAACAAGTAATGTTCCATCAAGTGTGGTACTGTCCACACTTTGAAATGAAACATTATATTCCTTATGGATATTTGAATTTGCATGTACAGTTAAATTGGAAAGCATAAATAATAGGATAAGGATGCTGATATTCCCTATAGCCAATCGTAAAACAATACTTTGACTTTCTTTCCATCCAACGACGTTCACCTTTTTCTCTCTCCTTTCATATATTCACCAAAGCTAATCAGGTATTCTTTTACTAGACTTATTCCAACTTTTCCTTAAACAGAACTATTATTTATGTAACCTGTTAAGCAACAATAAGTACTTCAATCTTCCAGCTCTTTAAACAATTCCTCGAATACTCTTTCTCTAGCGTCTACAACATAATGAAGTTTTGACTGATTAACTAGAAATAGAATTCTTGCCATTATACATGATGGATATACCGTTGAGGTCTTAATCCGTAGCTATGATTATAAAAATGAGCTCTGCAATAGTTTCTAACACTTACTTAAAGCACAGTTGTATAATTCTATCTAGAAGACATGGAATATCTAACGGTTACATCTTGCCATTATCTTTTGCGATCAGTTTAAGTCTGACTTTCTTGGGGCGATAATTTTAGATAAGAACTTGCGATTATATAGAATAATTTTAAAGGACCCTAGACAATTGTTCAGGGTCCTTTATCTTTGTAACACTTTAGTAATTTGCTAACAGTGTTTTCTGAAATTCCTCAGTGCTCTTGCCTGTAACTCTCTCTAAGGTATTATAAAAATCCGTTAATGACTCAGACAATAACAATTCCGTAATAATTTCTGATCCATATAAATTATCCAGCTTTCTTAGTGTAAAGTAGCCTTGTAGATATACTTTATAATGCTCTAGTGTAGCGGGTATAGTTTTATTTGTGTCTAGTAAGCGATAATCCACCGTTTCCCCTAGAAGGTCCGGATTGATCACTCTATCCTGATAGCCTACATATTCACTTAACCCCTCTATAAACCAAAAAGGCAGATGCTCCATTTTACTACTCAATCCATTAACCTTGGCAAATTGGTGAATACGATAATGGGTATATTCATGTAATAAAATACGTTCCCATCTTTTTTCATCATCCATTTTCATCAGATGTATAGACTGATTTCTACGTTTGTAATAACCTACTGCTCCAGGGGACACTTCCTTAATTGCAGCTGAATCATTATATATTTCGATTGTTAAGGTATCCTTTAGCTCTGGCCCAAAAATCCGATCTAGGTTTGCTTTTTCCTTGGCTAACATAGAAGAATACTCCTCCACCGAGGCAAGATTATCCACAGAAAAATAATAAGCTATTTTATCAATCTGCTTGGACTCTACATTCTTTTGGATTGAGTCTCCTGAAAATAAAGAGAATAATTTTCTGTTTTTAGTCTCATTTGCTTTTGTTTGAGTGGATAGAGGCGCTATCTCTTTATAAGGTTCTTCGATGAAAATAGACCATGCGTTACCTCCTATGTAGAAGGAGCATAATAAGGCTGCTGTTAATATAAAGCTCCCTGAAGGACGAACAATAGACCTCGAAAAATCTCGCTTCGTTTCCAAGTAATACATAAAAAAGATAAAAAGTAAGAAGCTAATTAAAATGCTCGACACTAGATGGCTCCAGTTATAATGAACAATAATTGTTTGTATGGTATACGCTCCGATGACGAAAGGAAACAACAGAAACAAAGCTCGCTTGATGATCGTTCTCAATTTATCCTCCTAATGAATGTTTGTACGTTTACTCGTTGCTATGTTGTACTTGGCATGGTCGATTTGCTTCATGCCAACCATTGTTGATAATATGCCTTTCGTATTCATTAGGAATCGCAAGCTATCATCTGTTTTTTGTATATCTTTACCTAGGTTAAAGGGTGCGCTGGTCGTTACGTGCATACTACGTATTCTCCCGAGTCGCAAAGCCTTTTATCATTTGATTGCAGTCTCCTTTAAAAAATCTAAAGCCATATAATAAGCATTGGCTGTGAAAAGCTGTTGAATTTCACCATTCTTTATTAAAGAGTGCATTTCTTTAAAATCAAAAGTATGAACATCTATAAATTCTGTAGGATCCAGGTGTTGGTCGCTAGTTTTATAAGCATCTAAAAGCAAATAGGTGTAAACCTTATTGGTTTGAGTAGCTGGGTTTACGTAAAATTGACCCAATAAAACTGGCTCGCGATCGGTTGTATAGCCAGTTTCCTCTTGAACTTCTCTAATAATTGCTTCCTGGTAGCTTTCTTGTCCCTCTGGCTTTCCAGCTGGAATTTCTAAAAAGATATTTTGACCTGCATAGCGATATTGGCTTACTAATATAATCTGCTGTTCCTTTGTCAGGACAATGGCATTGACCCAATCCGCATATTCATTGACATAGTAGCTTTCAATTACCTGTCCATCTGGTAGTTCACAAATGTCTTCTCTTAAATTTCCAAATGGAGATTTAAAAATATACGAGGAACTTAATGTTTTCCAAGCGCTCAATCATTTCACTCCTTTATCTTTTAGATCAGTAGATAAGCCATACTAATGACTGAATACTTACATTTGCAGTGAGGTACCACAGTCGGAGCAAAAATTGGATGATCGACGAACTGGATGGCCACAGTTTGAGCAATAGGCTTCCGCTTTTAACTGTCCTTCCTCCCATCCTTGGCTGGCTGCAGCCATTTGTTCACGTATTACCTCGTTATTTAGTTCTTTTAGTTTTTTATAATTACCTACTCCAGTTAAAACAAATCCGAAAAAAATAAGGGGAGCACCAACAAAGAATAACCAAAAATACTGCGGTTCCTCAAAAAACTCCAGCGTAAAAAATTCAAACAAAGAAAACCCTATGCAGCATACGCCAACTATCATCATAAATGGACCTATTAGCTTCACTTCAAGGTCACCTCATTTTCAAAAAAATTCATAAAGACCTCCATCAAAATATTTAAATTCTTCTATTGAAATAGGCGTAGAATCATAGCCCTCATAAAAAGCTTCCACTAATAACGGATTTGATTGTATGGATCTAGTAGCAAGAGCTAGGTCATACCTAGGGTCTCCATGTGCTACTCCAGCAAGATCAATAAAAGCATATACCATACCATCCTTTACAAGTACATTATCAATCGTACAATCCCCATGTATAAGTGTTTGAGGTATTGGCTTAGGCGGGTTCAATTTTAAATAGGTAAGTAGCTCTTCATTTCCATCCACTTTGTAATGGATTACGTTATAAGCGGCTGTATGTAATTGTTTTTCAAGCCAGGTATTTTTAGTTAGCAATGCACTTGGTGGTCTAGTAGTGTGTAATAATTTTAGGAGAGTTCCGAAGCTAAGAAAAAGGGATCTCTTTTCCTCAATTGAATTTGCTTCGTGTAAGGCTTCTCTTAAAGGTACGCCTTCTAACTTACTCATTAGAAGTGAATTCTCTTCGGGTTGCTCTTTGTAATGCATGAATAATGGAATCGGAAGTTCTGTCTCTTTATTTAGAAGTTCCATTACCTCTGCTTCTTTTTTTAGCCATTCTCGATAAGGTA
>NZ_JBAEAP010000288.1:0-3844 GCF_056205495.1 Psychrobacillus sp.
GGCATGAGAGAATTTGTATTAGATATGGCTGAAACGAATAACATACCTTATCAGTACTTTATCTCTCAAGGTGGTACAGACGCAGGACGTGTTCATACTTCACTAGAAGGCGTTCCGAGCGCAGTTATTGGTATTTGTTCCCGTTATATTCATACATCATCGTCTATCATTCATACTGATGACTACGCTGCAGCGAAAGAATTAATCGTGAAGCTAGTTAAAGCATGTGACCGCACTACTCTAGAAACGATTAAAGCTAATGTATAAAAAAATGCCCTTGTGGCATTTTTTTTTTAGAGTTATGGCCAAGACAGTTTCTGTTTTAAAGAAGGAGAAATGAACGATGCATAAAATACTGATTGCAACTAATAATAGAGCTAAAACTAAGGCGGTAGAAACAGTAGGGAGATTATATTATCCCGATGCTATTTTTATAAATCAGGACGTGCCCTCTTTAGTGTCCGACCAACCAATGAGTAATGAGGAGACTAGACAAGGTGCTATCAACCGAGCCAAACATGCAATGGATATTTTAGATGGAACATTCAGTATTGGATTAGAGGGTGGAGTACAAGAAATCGATGGAACTATGTACATTTGCAACTGGGGAGCACTAGCAATCAAAACAGGGGAAGTGTTTACTGCTACTGGAGCTGGTGTACCGTTACCCGAAGAAATTGCAGAGCAGCTGAGAGCCGGAGGGGAACTAGGTCCTATAATGGATGACTATACCAACAAACAGGGGATTCGTCACAACGAAGGAGCTATTGGCGTATTTACTAATGGTATAATAAAAAGAAATGATATGTTTGAGCACATAATGTTATTACTTATAGGTCAATATGAACTCTTTTTAAAGCTTAAGCATGATAAAATAGATTTATATGAATGAAATCCTATCTAGAACAATAAGCTATACTAGTTGCAAGTAAATTAAATCATCGATAAAATATATAGCAGTTATGCTTTGAATGGAGGAACGAAATTGACGAGAAAATGGATGCGAGGAATTCTCGCGTCACTAGTTGTCATTTTATGTGCAGGCTGTGCATCTTTAGATGAACAAGCTGTAAAAGGCCTAGAAAAAGCAGAGAAGGCTTTTACGGAGGATGCTGAAGATCCTAACAAAGAAGTAAATGACATTAAACTATTTTTACCAAGTGGATATTCTGTTGAAGAAGATTCTGATGAAACTAACATTCTACTTTCAAAAGGAAAAGACTCTTATATCTTGTTTATAAACCCAAATGAATTGTCTACGAGTAAATTGTATTACGACTTAATGATGTCTAATAAGAATATAAATATCATTAAGGAAGAGACCTTTGAAGCGGATAATCGTTTTGGTTATGCAGCAATTCTGAAGAATAGTGAAGATAGATATGAGTTAGTATCCAGTATAGGTGGAACTAAGTTAACAACGATTTCGAAAGAAAAGGACGTAACAGATAATCTAGAACAGATGATGACGATTGTAAGATCTATTCAAACGAAGTAGGAGGGGTAACATGAAAAATCTAAATTCTATAGAGCAATTTAAACAATTGAGAGACAATGAAAGAGTTGTATTTAAATTTACCGCTGACTGGTGTCCTGATTGTCATTTTATTGATCCTTTTATGGGGGAAATAGAAGAACAATTTGCTGAATTTCAATTTATTTCAGTTGATAGGGACAAGTTCATAGATTTATGTGTGGAGTTAGATATTCTAGGTATTCCGAGCTTTGTCGCCTATGACCGTGGTAAAGAGGTAGGTCGTTTTGTAAGCAAGGACCGCAAAACAAGAGAAGAAATTGAATCATTTCTTCAATCTATTTAATAGAAAACGGTTCACATTTGTGAACCGTTTTTACATTTTGTAAATAGGAGTAGTACTTAGTACATAATATTTGTTTTTATATGCTCTGCAAAGATAGAATGCACATAGGTAGCGTAAGAATTGTGAAAGGAAGGATACTTTGAAAGCTCTTGAATTAATAAAAATATTTAAAACAAAAATTTCAGAAGATAAATATACGTATGATTACAATCGTGAAACAAACAAACTGCGCCTAACGCATAAGGAACTAGGAAAAGGAATAGATCTATCCATTCCTCCAATTTTGGCAAGATATGAGACTAAAAAAGAAAAGGCAATAGATGAGGTAGTTTACACTATATTAGAAACGTTTTTAGCGATGGAAAAGGAAATGGAAGGACTGCTGGACCCGAACTTTGCTGTGTACCCAGTTATTCGTTCGACATCCTTTCCTTTAAAATCAAATGAGGGCAATCGTTTTGTTACGAAGGATCATACAGCAGAAACGAGAATCTATTATGTATTAGATTTAGGTAACACGTATCGTTTAATAGATGAGAAAATGTTAGCAAGCTGGGGCTTACGTGAGACGGAAATACGAGAGAGAGCTCTTTTTCAAGTCAGAAACTTAAAAACAAATTATAAGATAGATGAAGTTGCCGGTAATACTTTTTACTTTTTTAACAATAATGATGGCTATGATGCAAGCAGAATATTGAACGAATCGCTTCTAAAAGATATGAAAAAACAGATTTCTGGAGATATGACTGTTTCTGTACCCCATCAAGATGTTATGATTATTGGTGATATAAGAAATGAGACAGGCTACGATGTATTAGCTCAAATGACTATGCATTTCTTTACCGTAGGATCTGTGCCGATCACCTCATTATCTTTTATATACGAAAAGGGAGATTTAGAGCCTATTTTTATCTTGGCTAAAAATCGAGTAACAAAGGAGAAAGAAGACAAATGAATATTTTTTACAACGCAGCTGGTGTAGGTGACGTTTTGTTAATCCAAATCACGCCTGAAAAAACAGAAAAGGTTATTACTGACATTAATGGAGATGTTACGCTTGTCAAGGACGCGCAAACTTCTGAGATTCTTGCCATTAATATATTTGGCTTCAGTAAATATGCACCTTTGGAAGCAAACGGACAAGTTGATCTAAATGAAGCGCTTGTGGCTAAAATCCAAGACGTATTGAATACCAATAATGTAAACTACCAATTAGAGGTCGATTTATCTCCTAAGTTTGTAGTTGGTTTAGTCGAATCATTAGAACAACATCCAAATGCGGATAAACTAAAGGTGTGTCAAGTGAACGTGGGGAATGAAACGCTACAAATTGTATGTGGAGCTCCAAACGTGGATGCTGGACAAAAGGTAGTAGTAGCTAAAGTAGGAGCAGTCATGCCATCTGGTATGGTGATCAAAGATGCAGAGCTTCGTGGCATCGCTTCTAGTGGCATGCTTTGCTCTGCAAGTGAGCTAGCTTTACCGAACGCTCCAGAAGTAAAAGGGATTCTTGTTTTGGAAGATAACAATGAAATAGGAAGTGCCTTTGTATCATAAAATTGAGAAGAAGTTCTTAAGCATGCCTAATAGGTATGCTTTTTTTCTACTATCTTTTATTTTTTAACAGACGTATACCATAATTATTGGTAAAATAGAAGGTATCGAGTAGAAAGAGTGATGTAAATGAATTGGTTTAAAAAATTATTTTCTAATAATGAGGAAGAACATATAGAAGAACATGAAGTGGAGGAGTCATCTCCAAAAGAAACACGTACTCCTTTCCGCTTTCCATTAATATCAGACAGCGAAAAAAATGAATTTTTGTATGGAGTAAAAGAGGAAAAGGCTGTTATTGAGCCAGAGCCGATAAAACCCGAGAAGAAAATATATGAAGCTCCTCCAATTTATGAGGGATGGCAGCAAAGAAAGTTACAACCAACTACTAAAAGAGTTGAAAAAGTAAAAGTGGACGAGCCTATTATAGAAAAGAAAAAACGTCCTTTTACTCCTACGCAGGTGCCTTC
>NZ_JBAEAP010000289.1:0-6776 GCF_056205495.1 Psychrobacillus sp.
AAAGGTTTCGTCACCTATTTTATTTAGTAAAAAGGCCATGGAAACGTTAGAAGATCTTTGGAATCCTTCTAGGTAAGAAATCGTTCCCCAACCAACTACATTATGATCTCTTATTGTACGATCATAAACTTTGTAGGAGCCTGATTTGAATTGATCATTTGGATTCCAAACACCTTCTTCAATAGCAGATGCTAAAGTAAAGATTTTCATTGTAGAACCCGGTTCTATCGTTTGCTCAATGGCTTCATTCAACCAATTGGTCGAAAGTCCTTCTCTCGTATTCGGTTCGAATGTCGGTCGTTGAGACATTGCTAATATCTCACCGGTTTTAGCATTCGCAACAATGGCTGTCATTTTTTCAGGATTATACTTTTCTTCTGCTTTATTCATAGCATCTTCTAAAAAGTTTTCTATTGTTTTGTCGAGCGTCAGGTGAATGTCATAGCCATCTTGTGCTTCTGTGACCATCTTGCTTGCATTAGGAAGTAAAAAGCCTTTTGTATCACTATGATATTCCACTTTACCTGGCACACCAGTAAGCTTTTTATCATAAATATACTCAAGTCCCATTTTCCCCACTGCAATGGCTTCCCCATCCTTGTTCTCTTCCTTGAGAGCAAATCCTATTAAATGAGATGCAAATGTCCCATTAGGATATAACCTTTTTAAATCTTGGCTAAACTGAATTCCAGGAAGTTCTAAACTCTTAATCTCTAACATTTTTTTATGACTAATATCTCTTCCAGCTTTGCCAAACTCGACTTGATACCTGTCCTTTTCAATACCTTTATTTAATATCTCTAGAATTTCTTGCTCTGACATATCAATATATTCTGCAAGTATTCTAGCGGTATCCTCTGGATCCACAACATGTCGAGGGACTTTACTATTACCTGAAACCTCTGCTCTCGTAATTGCAATCATCTTATAGCTTAAAGTATCTTCTGCAATTATCTCGCCATTACGATCTACAATATTACCTCGATTTGCTGGTATTTCTTGAACACGTCCATACTTATCGTCTGCTTTTGAAGCTAAAACTTCCCCTTCTGCTGTACCTGTAACCTGAATAAATACAAAGCGGCTTAGCAATACAAAAAAGAGCCCTCCATAAAGTAAAAACATTAGAAAGGCTCCCCATTGAAAACGAAATTTTTTATTCATTGTCCTGGTACTACCTTTACGTTTTGCTCATTTAGTTTCAAGCCGAGTTCCTCTGCCTTTTTCCAAATTCGATCATAGGTAGATAATTCACGTACTTGTATGGACAAGTCAGTATTTTCTTTTGAAGTAGTATCTATTTGTTGTTCAAGTAAAGATATCTCTTTCGTAGTTGCTCTAACGTCGGTTTGAGTTTGAACAATCATTAACGAAAGCACAGTTACAACGATTAATAATCCTACAAATAAAAACTTTTCACCTTTTGATAGTATTTTACTCTTTATTTTTGCTGGCTTCTTTGGTTGTGGTGGTTGCTCTGGAAAAGAAGGCCTAGCTATGTATGTCTCTGACTGATAGTTACGTAAAGCCATTTAAACACTTCCCTTTTCGATTAGTTTTTCCACAATGCGCAGCTTGGCAGATCTTGAACGGTTATTTACTTCTAGCTCTTCTTTCGAAGGTAAAATTGGCTTTCTAGTTATTAACTTCAGCATAGGTTCCATTCCAGCCGGGATAACTGGTAAGTTTGGCGGTAACTCTGGTAATGAGGACGCCTCCTTAAAGATAGTCTTTGTCAGCCTATCTTCTAAAGAATGGAAAGTAATAACGCTAACTCGTCCTCCCACCTTTATAAGCTGTATTGCATCTTCGAGTGAATCCTCTGCTGCTCCTAGCTCATCATTTACTGCTATACGGACTGCTTGAAAAATTCGTTTGGCTGGATGCCCGCCTGTCCTTCTTGCTGCAGCTGGTATCCCTGCTTTGATTAACTCAACTAACTGGAAAGTAGTTTCGATAGGTGCAGTTTCCCTTGCCTGCTCTATTTTCCTTGCAATCTGCTTGGAAAACTTCTCTTCTCCATAACGGAAAAAGATTTTCACTAACTTTTCATAAGGCCATTCATTGATAACATGGAAAGCTGTTAATTCACTTGTTTGATCCATCCGCATATCAAGAGGAGCATCGTAGTTATAGCTAAAACCACGCTCAGGGGTATCTAGCTGAGGTGAGGAAACTCCTAAGTCATATAAAATCCCATCAACCTTTTCAATACCTAAATCATTTAAGGATTTTTTTAAATATCGAAAATTGGAGTGAACAAAAGTGACTTGATCCAAGTAAGGAGCTAATTTAACTTTTGCATTTTCGATAGCTGTCATATCCTGATCGAAGCAGATTAACCTACCATTTTCATTTAGCTGTTTGATTAAGTATTCGCTGTGACCGGCACCACCTAGTGTGCAGTCAACATAAATTCCATCGGGACGAATAGCTAGCCCATCTACCGTCTCGTGGAGTAGTACTGTTGTATGATGAAACAAGCTCTTCCCTCCATTTCTTATATATCAAAGCCGATCATATTCTCCGCAATGTCGTTAAATGAATCCTCAGAGTCTTCAAAGTATGTTTCCCAGGCTTCCTTCGCCCATATTTCCAGACGGTTGGACACTCCAAGAACAATACACTCCTTGTCCATTTTTGCATATGCTCTAAGATTACTTGGTATATTGATTCGGCCTTGCTTATCAATTTCTACCTCTGTAGCACCAGAAAAGAAAAAGCGAGTAAATGCTCGTGCATCTTTTTTAGTTACAGGTAGTTCTTTTAATTTTTCTTCGAGCTTTCGCCATTCATTCATAGGATAACCAAATAAGCAATTATCAAGACCACGAGTTAAAACAAAACAATCCTCCAAATGCTCTCTAAATTTAGAAGGTATGATTATTCTCCCTTTAGGATCGACGTTATGCTGGTATTCGCCCATGAACATCCTACTCACCCCACTTTATGTCAATAACATACCACATCCCCCCACTTTCCTCCACAATTTTTTCGTAAATTAGTGGAGAAAATTTGAAAATGCGTAATTAGTACTTGTTAAAACACATTTAGAGCAAATATGACAAGGGTTTAGGAGAAAAAAGAGCTACCCATTTTTCTGAAGATTAAACCTATATTTCATTAAATTTGCATTAAATTTAACTAACAATCTATGTAATAGATAAACAACATTTAATATTTCTAAAGAAGAGAAAATTAACAAAAGAACAAATTCATCTTATAATCCCTTATTTTTCGATTTGTAATATGATTTTACAAGTCATAATTTACATCCCATGGATTATAAAAAACGACTTAATTATTTCCCTTTCATCAATTTCAACCCATATAAATAATGCATCTCTCTCAGAAACGAAAAAACTCCTCTCCCAATTAAGGGAGAGGAGCAAGATACATTATATAGATAATACATGATGCTTACCATTAAATTCATATGGAACCTGGAGTAATTCTTCAAGGAGGTTCTGTCCTTTTTCATTTAGTAATTGAATAGGAGAATAAGTTCTTTCCTGCAGACCACCATTAGGCATAAGCTGAATCATTAATTGGTCATAACGATAAATAGAAGAATCTAGCTTGGTTAAAATAGTATCCTCCACTGCGTTCTCCATGAAGGTAAGCTGCTTCGCATGAAAATCTAAGTTTTTTTCTACTAAAGATGTAAGCTTAATGTCATTTCGTTTTAGTAATTGATCAAGCTCTTCATACTTACTTGCTAAATCATCTTTAATTGACTGGATGAACGAGGAGACATCCTTATTTTGATTTTGCTCAATCATCCTAGATTTTGAAAGCTCAACCTCTCCACTCCAAACATCAGGAATTGAGAATTCCAGCTTATCTAGTAGCGATTGCACCTTAGGAGTGACCAAAGATATACTAAGTCGCGGCGTGATAACCGGCATTTTCATATTAAATAATTGAAAGGCATCTTTTAATGTAGCCCAATATGCTATCTCGCCTGGACCACCAATAAAACTTAATACCGGAAAAACCATTTCTTGCATTAATGGTCGGGTAACAACGTTATTACTAAGTTTCTCAGGTTGATCTTTAGCAATCGCTATAAGCTCTTCTTTGGTGAAAGAGAATCCCTTAGCATCATGTACAAAAGAATTACTCTCTCTTTCTAGAAGAAAACGTTCGCCATCCTCTACATAAAACAAATTGGCAGCTGTTTCTTTCGCTTGAATTGGAGTTCCGTACCCTAGTTGGTCAAGCTGTTGTTCCTTTCGAAATACTAAACTTGCCAAATCCGAGGACTGTTCAATCATTTGAACAAAATAGTCAGATTCCAACTGGCGAAGAGGCTTATAAGCTGCATCAACCATAAGAAGTCCTTCTTCATAAAATAATTCGTTCATAATTGCCGAAAAAAATGAAGTGAAGTTAGAATGTTCCTCTACAAAGTGAGTGAACTTTGAGTATAGTTTTTTCGTATGGGATGTTTCAGGCAAGCTTTTGAAAATCTCTTCTAAATAGGCTAGCATCGTTTCTTTCGTAAATGTTGTCTCTGAAGCAATTTTCTTTAACTTCGATTTTTCAGGGAAGACGAGCTTTTGGAGCTTTCTGCTTTTCTCTATGTAAACATGGTTGATTTCATCGATATCATGATCCTCACCAGCTATCCAAAATACAGGAATTACCGGTATCCCTTGTATTTCTCTTTGACGTTTCGCAAGAACGATCACCGAAATGGCTTTATGGATGGAATACATAGGACCTGTTAAAATACCTGCCTGCTGTCCACCAATGACAACCACGCCGTTATCTTTCAATTCCTCTATATGTTTTCTACTTTTCTCAGAAATACCAAACTGGTCCATATAGCTAGTAATTACGCTCGCCAGCTCAACTCTTTTATGTTTTGAGTAATCGGTTTCTTGAAGTCTTTTATTTAAATCCTCTTGGTTCCATTCATAATGAAAAAAAGAGGAAAGACTTGCAGAGTCCTCTAAATATGCTTTATAGAATGGGGAAACAAATGGTTGTGTGTATTGCTCTAATCGCACGATTTTCCACCTCTTTAATATAATCCTTTTAGAGTATATCATTTCATCAGAAAGAGATGAAAATTATTAGCTTATATACTTTAAAACATATCGGATTACTCCGATTATCCATAAAAGAGCGTACATGAAGCAGAGTAGGATGAAAAACAATCTCCACACTTTCCGAAGCAGAGGCTTTATTTCTATCTCTTTTTTCATTTTCCATTCTAGAATGGTCATAATAGTTGCAATAAAAATAGCAAGAATAATTATAATAAATCCTATTTCTTTTTCAAAAATAACATTAAACACATGAGAAACTGAAAAGAATAACAAAAACGTAGTAATATCTGCAGCTATACCAATAGATTTTTTTCTTTTGCGAAACGCATATTTCGCAATCACAAAAGAAATGATAAATAGAATTGCTGGAACTAATACAATGATAGAAACAAGGCTGATCATATCAATCACCTACTTTATTCATTTCTTTTAATAATAAATAAAAAGTATTTAGAATGGGCAATGACTGTTTACGACTCTTAGCTTCGGCTAGGATAGCTCCTACAATAGTATCGACTTCCATCATGCGATTGCTCTGAAAATCCTTAAGCATGGATGAGTAGTTATACTCTGTATTTTGGCAAAGCGACACAACTTCTTCCCAAGCCAATAAGTCGTTCCAATCTTCAAAGGCTTCTATAATTTCTTCATACAGGCTTCGTAATATTTTTTTATATGATTCATTTTTAATTAGTTCACCATTCTGTACACGAGCAATGGTAGTTAAGGGATTTATCAAGCAATTAAGTAATGCTTTTTTAAACAAGATTTGTCTAATATTTTCAGTAAGTTGAAATGGGAATTGCTCTGCCTCAGATTTCAGTAGCTGTTCAAGACTCTGCCACTTTCCTTTATAAAATCCAATTGAAGTCGTTCCAATTCCTAAGTGTTGTACCGTTTCCGGATTTATTTTGGTCGCTCCGTGTAAAACAGAACCTAATAATATATTCGATTGTTTTAAAGTATCGATAAACTGTAAATGTAGTAGACCATTTTGTATAAACAGTAGAGGAGTTTCTTTTGATAAGGAATCTAAATTATTTTTTAATGAAGAGAGATCGTGATACTTAACTGCCACAATAATTATATCCATTTGATGTAGTGCCTCTATAGAATTGACTATCTGACATTCAATTGGTTCAGTAATGTCGTTTGTTTTTATGTATAGTTCTTTTAAGCTCTTATTCCTTACTAAAAAGGATATGTCATGACCTGCTTTAGATAAATAGGCGCCAAATAGCATCCCTACTGCTCCAGCTCCTATAATTCCTATTCGCATACTTCTTCACCTCCAAAAAAATATTATATGGGGAATAAATCTACCATCTAGGGAAGTCGTCCACCAAACGTTTATATTAGGTCATATTTTTAAAAAGGCCTACCTCTAAGGTAGACCTAAGTTTAAAAATATTATACAGGAAGGACTGGGTGTTTTCGAGGTGCAATTGCAATTTCTTTGTCTTCATAGTATCTCAAACGATTAGCAAGCTCGTTACGCAGATCGCTCGGCTTCACAATTTCATCGATAATCATTTCAGATGCAAGCTTATAAATATCTATTTCTTCCTTATATTCGGCATGCTTTTCTTGAACGAATTTCAATCGTTCTTTTGGATCCTCGATTGCTTCAATCTTATTGGAATACACAGCGTTTACCGCTGCCTCAGGTCCCATAACAGCAATTTGAGCGGTAGGAAGTGCGATACACACATCAGGTTC
>NZ_JBAEAP010000290.1:0-2289 GCF_056205495.1 Psychrobacillus sp.
GGACTAGCTTCATCTCCTCTTCTGTTCTTTCTAGTTTATCTTGTTAAGCCACATACAAATGGTAGTATTTGACATCAGAAAGGTAATCCCTTTCTTTTATCAAAAATAATAAATAAAAAAGGAAGGCTTCCCATCAGTTCAGTAAACTGATGGGAGACCTTCCACTTTAAAATGGCGACTCCTACTCGGATTGTTCAAGTTTAGATGGTTTTCGTTGTCCATGATTCTACGTCCCAAATATCTGTTACTACGTCTTGGTAAAAATCAGGTTCATGAGAGATAAGGACCACGCTTCCCTTATACGATTTCAAAGCTCGTTTTAGCTCAGCTTTTGCATCTTTATCCAAATGGTTGGTTGGCTCATCAAAAACAAGGATATTGCTTTCTTGGTTAAGGAGCTTGCATAACCGGACTTTCGATTGCTCTCCACCACTTAATACGGATATTTTACTTTCAATATGTTTTCTAGTTAACCCACATCTCGCAAGAGCAGCGCGTACCTGTCCTTGGCTTAACTGAGGAAACGTATTCGATATTTCTTCGATGCACGTGTTTTGATTTTTCGTTTTCACTTCTTGTTCAAAATATCCAATATACTGATGTTCACCGCGTTCAAGTGAACCAGAAAGAGATCTTATTTCTCCGAGCATGCTACGAAGGAGTGTAGTCTTACCAATCCCATTTGCTCCAACTAAAGCTACTTTTTGTCCACGCTCTATATAAAGATTTAACGGCTTTGAAAGTGGCTCATCGTATCCAATGACAAATTCTTTCGTCTCAACAATTAATTTACCTGAGGTCCTTGCTTCTTTAAAGTTGAAATCAGGTTTTGGTCGTTCCTGTGCTATTTCAATAACATCCATTTTATCGAGTTTTTTCTGTCTCGACATGGCAAGGCTACTGGTAGATGCCCTTGCCTTATTACGAGCTACAAAATCTTTTAAACTAGCAATTTCAGATTGTTGTCTCTTAAAGGCAGCTTCTACTTGTATTTTTTTAGCTTCATAGGCAATAAGGAAATGGTTGTAATCACCCACGTAGCGATTTAATTTCTGATTTTCCAAATGGTAGATTACATTTGCAACGCTATTAAGAAATGGAATATCATGAGAAATTAATAAAAAAGCGTTATCGTATTCTTGCAGGTAACGTCTTAACCACTCAATGTGTTGTTCGTCTAAATAGTTTGTAGGCTCATCTAAAAGAAGGATATCTGGTTTCTCAAGTAAAAGCTTAGCTAATAAAACCTTCGTTCGTTGCCCACCGCTTAAATCATGAACATCTTTTTCTAATCCTATACCATCAAGTCCAAGACCACGTGCCACTTCATCTACCTTAGAATCAATAATATAGAAATCATTATTTGTTAATATGTCCTGTAATGTCCCAACTTCCTCTAACAACTTTTCCATTTCTTCAGGTGTAACGTCTGAAATCTTTTCATAAATGGCATTAATATTCGTTTCAACGTCAAAGAGATATTGAAAAGCCGTTTTTAATACGTCACGGATTGACATTCCCTTTTGTAAAACCGTATGTTGATCAAGATAACCGACTCGTTGGTGCTTTGACCACTCTATTTTTCCATCGTCAGGCTGTAGTTGCCCTGTAATGATATTCATAAACGTCGATTTACCTTCGCCATTTGCCCCAATTAAAGCTATATGTTCACCTTTTAACAAGCGGAAGGAAACATTATCAAAAATCGTACGATCGCCAAAACCATGGTTTAGGTCTGTAACCGTTAATACACTCATATATTTAACCTCATTTAAATTTCATTTTATTTTGTTTCGTTTAATTTAGGAAAAAATTATAAAATCGTTCATCTGATTTTTTATAGTTGAATATTGAACTATAACATAGAAAATGGAATAGTGGTATGGAATAAATTTGAAACCAAAGGGACGGTTGTATAATAATCTTGTTAAACCCTTCAAAGGAGAATTTATATGAATCAGAAAGAATTGGAAGAAAAAATCATTGAAAACTACCAAGGTCAAGAAAAGATGATGATCCTCGTCTTTGCACAGTGGTGCATCAATCATGATCTCGAACCTGAAGCAATCTATCTATGTGCCTATCCCAACCAAAGCGCGAACCTGGCATTGAGAGAAGCCATCGAATTATCCGTACCAAAAGATGAAGCTGGTGAAGTATCGGATGAAACCATTATGGGAGTATTATCCTTATTCGGAAATGATGATCTTGCTTTTGACGTGACAGAGGAAATACAAAAGAGGAAAAAATAAAGATAAAGACGAAATTCGTTGTTTCAATATTGTTTTC
>NZ_JBAEAP010000291.1:0-1897 GCF_056205495.1 Psychrobacillus sp.
AACTAAAGAGAATATTGGTGGTAAAAGACTATTAATAGAGGATGCTGTTGGAGTCTTAGGAGGACTTTTCCCGAAAGCCCCCATGTGGATTAATATATCTTTTATAGGAATGGAAGGAGACACCGCCATATTCAAATTGGAAACTAGTTTACGTTTTAGAAAACCAACATTACTAAAGAATACAGAAACAGGTCATGCACCTTTTAACGTCATCATATAAAGTTTTGTAAAGATTTTTGTGTAATCTCTTACAGATTAATGGGCTTCCAAGTACCGAGTAAGTTTTCTATTTATTTAATAAGACACATCTAAATCCATATATCAAGATTTCACCATTTCGGTTGTGCTTACATTAAATGCATGAACTTTATGCCCTAATATAGCTAATTCTTAAATCATAGTGGAGGAGTTATATGAAAATAAGCGATTTCGTCAATAGATTTAAAAAAAGATATCCTGGACAGGAGCTATACAGAGTTGCTACAGAAGCAGAAATTGCCTCGTTTGAAGAATCACTTGGAATCTCACTTCCTTCATCCTTTAAAATATTTCTCAGGACTTTTTCTAACGGGATTTTGCTGTTAGGATGGGAACCCATAGGAGGGGTAGATGAAAAATCTCCGTGTGGAGCTATTGGAAAATCAGAGCGAATAATTTACGACCTTCCATTAAAAGTTTTGATAGAAGAGACGAATGAATTCGTAGATTCCGCTCGGCTTATAACATTAACGATGTTCGATGGGGGAGAAAGTTCAAATGATCATTGGGCATTCATTTGTGAAGAAGGCATCCCTAATAATGAATATAGGATAGGTTATATAGGTCAAGACAATAGATCTATCGTGAAAGTTGTTCGGAATTTTGAAGAATGGTTGGGAATCTTTTGGGAAGGAAACAAGGATAACAAAGATAGTGAGTTTGCAATTCCAACATTCCATGTCATATACCCAGATTATGATGAACGTGGACGAATACTGCATGAGTGGTTGAGATAATATTAAAGATATTGGTTTAAGTCATATCCATTTGGGAGTGGGATTGAGGTGCAACTATTGCAAAAGGCGGAGAAAAAGGTTCGTAAGCTTTTGAAGACAAGCAATCAATCTAAATCCTTGAGAAGCACTTAAATATTCTTGAACCACCACAGTGAATGTAAAAAAGAAACCGTGCAACTTAAATCTATAATAAACACTTGGATTTGTGACATGGAGCTTTTAGGGTAGGTGAATGATAAGTAGTCATAAACTATAAAGGATACTTGGTTATTCATTATTCAAAGCTATATTAAAGAAGGATGAACTAATAAATACCTTACTAGAATAAAACGGAAGTGATTATTAGGGTGATATTGCAGGTAACATCATTCGTTAATAGGGGGCCACTGTTTTATGATAACATTGGAAAATTATTCGAAGTGGGAGTCGTACATTATAATCGAGCATAACAATTATTCAATCATAGAAGATAAGAATAGACATAGAGAAATACAAGGTGTGGGAGGGGTAAGTGAGGATGGTCAGGTGGTTGGTATTTATGTAGAAAATGAAGAGTTAAATTTTTTCTATAATAATCATTCATTTTTGATTCGTCCTGACAAAATAGTCTGTAAAAATGAATATGTTTCTAGTTTAGAAAGATGTTTTAATGTAACTATAGAAGGTAAAGAGATTTGTAACATAATTTATAAACCTTATATTGATCCAGGTATGATTTATTATGATGCTGATCCAGAAGAATTTGATGTTTTGTTATACTTGAGTAGACTGATGAAGGATAAGGAGTCTTTAAAAAAAATTATGAATGGAATGAAATTAATTAAAGACCTAAAGAATCCTATAAATGATTAGACGATTTATACGGTGCACTGAGGAGATGTATTTACTTACAGGGTTATACA
>NZ_JBAEAP010000292.1:0-1584 GCF_056205495.1 Psychrobacillus sp.
CTGGTAGCTCTGCCATCCAATCAGCTCCAGCTACAACACCTGTGATTAGTTGGAAGTGACCTGTCTTAGTAACATACTTTACAACCTCATGTAAATTTGCTCCATATGAAGCAGGGTGTTGAGCCTCTGCTCCGTCGATAACCCCTTGTTGAATCCCAGGGTAAACCTCGGAGAATGCCATACCAGCTGGACTAGCCCCCATTGCAGATATAGTTTCAGTCCAAACAGTAGCTCCTGGAGTTCGAATTTTTAAGCCCTTCAGATCAGATGGCTTTTCAATTTTTTTATTCGTTAGAAAATGGCGGTCTCCTTGGTACCAGTTAAACGATAGAATTTGTAAATTATGTTCACTTGCAAGCTTTTCACTCCAGCCTTTGAATAGGTCAGATTGAGCTACCTTATTTGCCTCATCATAGCTTTCAACAATATACGGAGCCGAGAGAATCCCAATTTCCGGCACCATCTCTGCTAAACGACCGGAGTCTACTAACACAGCTACATTTGCCCCTACCTTCGCTTGTTCAAGAACATCACTATCGTCTCCAAGTGAACCATTGCCATAAATTTCAATAACAACTTTGTCATCAGTTCTTTCTGCTACCTGTTCTTTAAAGGTTTCTAATCCTTGATATATTGGATCAGTGGAAGCTAACGCTGTATTAATCTTAAGCGTATAAACCTTATCAGCACTAACCTCCGTCTTACCATCGGCACTGTCTGAACATGCTGCCAGCAATGTGAAAACCATGAAAACCAAACTGAATAGTAAATACTTTTTCCCTTTCATTGAAAAGCCCCCTTGTTTTTTGAATAAAGCGCTTACATTTCCCTTTAAAAAAAATTACTTAAAATAATCCGGGTATTCCTCTTTTAATGAATCAAGTTCAAAGCGTAATTTCCTTAAATGCTCTCCCATCGCCTCATCTGCAAGCTGGGGATCCCCATTCTCTATTGCGTTAGCAATCACCATATGCTGAGACAAAATTTGTTCCCAATTATAGTTAGCTGCCAGGCTCAACATTCTAATTCTATTAAGATGGGAATTAAAATTTTGGAGCACGGACCAGATCCTCGGCTTTTCCGCACCAATTGAAATAATATAGTGGAACTCTTCATCCAGCTCGAAAAGCTTCGTATAGTTTTTTTCTTCTATACAATACCGCTGCCTCTGTAAATTTTCTCTCAAAGAAACGAAGTCCACGTTTTCTGGACGCTCCGCAGCAAGCTTAGCCGATGCACGTTCTAGCAACTCCCGTATAAATCGGACCTCTTCCACATGCTCTAAGTCTATTAAAGAGATAAACGTGCCACGCTGAGGATAAACCTCCAGCAGCTCCTCCTGCGCAAGCTTCACAAACGCTTCCCTTACAGGCGTACGGCTGACACTAAGCAACTCCGAAATCTCTTTTTCCGAGACACTCTGCCCCGGTTTCAAATCTAATTTAATGATGCTTTCCTTCAACGTCTCATACACATGATCTCGAGTAGAGACATTCTTTCTCTTATTAAAATTATCTGCTAGCAGAATACTCACCCCTTTACTAAAGTCATATTACCATAATTGTATACTTGTATGGTAGTATA
>NZ_JBAEAP010000293.1:0-11202 GCF_056205495.1 Psychrobacillus sp.
GCTTACGCGCGTGGTTGTGATGTCTTATCTGTCTCACTCATCCCGTAGGAGTCGCCGTCTGGCGCTCCAATCAATAAATGGGAACAGCTTTAGCATCGAGAAAGCGCTAATAAATTTACTCGCATAAACAAAGCCAAAAAACTGTACCCAATCCCATTTTCATAATCTATTTATAATCATAATAGTCATGTAATGTCCCTTTGATAATGTTTACAGTCACTATAGAATTGTTAGTCAAAACCAACCAATAACTTTAACAAAGCTTATTATAAAAAACGAGAAAATTCGATTCCTATATGGAGCAGAAATGATAAATTAAAGAATTACATTCTCATTGGGGTGAGTGAAATCGTGGTATTTTTAACTTATATAACTGGAGAGCTGCCCGTTCTGACCATCATAGGCTATGTATGAAAGGGGAAGTAGTTCGTAATTAACGGTATTAGTTGTTTCTGAATATTTCTCCAGCATAAAAAAAGTTATACAACTGTTATATTCTCTTTATTTTTATTTATCTATCCCTAAGCAATAATAAAATTTGAACTCTTACGTCATAGAGCATATGATATAAATAGCGAAAGTAAAGGTGGTTCCCTGTATATGAAAATTAGTGGTTTCTCTATAAAAAGACCTGTATTTACTACTGTAATTATGTTTTTAGTAGTTATATTAGGAGCTGTTTCTTTTTTTAAAATTCCAATCACATTGATCCCAGAGTTAAATCCTCCAATTGGCGTTGTCGTAACTAACTATCCTGGTGCTGGGCCAATAGAGGTAGATGAAAAAATAACCAAACCATTAGAAACTTCTTTAAGTACCTTACCTGGTATTAAGTCAATCAGTAGTACCTCTCAAGAAAGCGCTAATTTTATTTTGTTAGAATTTGATTGGTCTACAGATATGGATGATGTTCAATTGGACATCATGCAACGAATAGATTTAGTGCCCGTACCTACTGGAGCAGATAAACCAAGATTTTTAAAATTTGATCCTGCACAGTTTCCTGTCATTCAGTTATCACTAAGAGCTGCTGATGATGGACAAGATATTCGATTAATAGCAAAAGAGCTAGAGAAGGAATTAATCAGCACAGAGGGTGTTGCAAGTGTTAATATATCTGGCTCACTTGTTGAAGAAGTACAGATATTATTAGATCAAAACAAATTAATTCAAAATGGACTAACTCAAAGTGATATTGTCCAGCTAATTCAAGCGAATAATATTTCTCTTCCTGGAGATCCAATAGAAACAGAGGAAAAGATGTCCTTAACTACTCGAATTATGAGCTCATTAACCTCTGTTGAAGAAATACAAAATTTAATTATTACTGTTAACCCAATTGATGGTTCACAAATAACTATTTCCGATGTTGCAACAGTTCAGTTAGCAGAACAAGAAACAAATAGTGAAACAAGAGCCAATGAAGAGCCGGCTGTTCTCTTGTCTGTGCTCCAAGAATCTAGTGCAAATACTGCACAAGTATCTACAGCCTTTCAAGAGGCATTGGACAAGCAGCTAGAGAAAGATGAATATAAGGGAGTCACAGCGGATATTCTTTTTGATCAAGGTGATTACGTCAAGCTGGCGATTAACAATATTGGAACCACTTTAGTAACAGGTGGTTTATTGGCAATGGTAGTTTTGTTCGTGTTCTTAAAAGGCATTAGAAGTCCAATTATTATTGGTGTGGCAATCCCATATTCCGTTATTGTGACATTTTTACTGATGTACTTTGCTGGTTTTTCTTTGAATATTATGACGCTCGGAGCACTTGCATTGGGAATTGGGATGCTAGTTGATAATTCTATTGTTGTTATCGAGAATATCGAAAGGCATCTCGGTTTAGGAAAAGACCCTAAAGCTGCAGCTTTAACAGGTACAAAAGAAGTAAGTGGAGCAATTACAGCCTCTACTTTAACAACTGTAGCAGTATTTATACCTGTAATTTTCCTTTCAGGACTTATTGGCCAGATATTTACCGAATTTGCGTTAACTATTTCGTTTAGTCTTATTGCTTCACTTTTTGTTGCACTCACTGTCATACCTATGATGGCTAGTAGAATGTTAAAAAAACCAAAAGGAGATTTAGAAGCTAGAAGACGAAGATCGAAGGCTTACAACAATTTGGAGAAATCGATTAAGTGGTCTTTAGGTCACCGAGCTTTAATTCTTACTATGACCTTAGCTTTACTAATTATTTCTGTATTTGGTATTTTCCGTGTAGGTACTGAATTTTTACCTCCTACGGATGAAGGCTTTGCATCTATTAGTGTAAGGTTACCAAATGGTTCATCGTTTACATCTACAAATGAAGTAGTAGACGAGATAGAGAATATATTGCAGGAACAGAAGGATGTAGATGTCTATGTAAGCTTCGTAGGCGGAAGTCAAGAGGGCATGTCTCGAGGTACTTCTAAATCTAACATCGCAGAAATCTCTGTGAAACTAAAACCGCTTGATGAACGAAGTCAATCTACATTTGAATTTGTAGATAAAGTACAGCCTAAAATAGCACAAGCAATAGGAGAAAGAGCAGAGATAAACTTTAATGTTCAAACAGCATCTGGCTCCTCACCTAATGTGGTATCTTTCAATATTTCCTCTGCTGATAAAAATGTATTAAACCAAGCCGTTGCTGATTTGCAGGCTGATTTAGAAAAAATAAAAGGCGTCACTAAGGTCAACAATGACATTATTTCTACCGTAGAGGAAGTACAAATGATTGTTAAGCGTGATGCAGCAACTGAACTAGGTCTCGCTCCTGCTCAAGTAGCTCAAATGGTTAACAATGTAACGAGAGGCGTGTTAGCTTCCCAAATAATCTCGGAAGACAATGAAGTTTACGGAGTTTACGTTAAATATAACGAGTCAGACCGGGAAAATATTGAAACCTTAAAGCAATTAAAACTGCGTACTCCATCAGGTCAATTTGTTAACCTTGAGGATGTTGCAAGTATAGAGGTTGCTGAGGGACCAGTAGCTATACGTAGCTTAAACCAGGCTAGCGCGGTTGCATTTTCTGTTAAGTATGAATCAGAAAATACGCTAGGAGATATGTCCGAACAAATTGATCAAGTAATAGAGAATCAAAATTTTAACGATAAAGTGCAGGTCAATTTTGGTGGAGACAGAGAGTTGATGGATAATGCCAAAAATGATATGATTTTGGCTGTTTTATTGGCGGTCGTCTTAGTATTTATCGTAATGGCAGCCCAGTTTGAATCTTATAAATATCCGTTTGTAATCATGTTTACTGTACCGTTAATCGTGATAGGTATTGGGATTGTCTTATTCATTACAAATACTCCTATTAGTGTTTCCGCTGTCATAGGGATACTAATACTTGTTGGAATTGTGGTGAATAATGGGATTGTATTAGTAGATTACATTAACCAGCGTAAAGCAGATGGCTTTTCATCCTTCGAGGCAATTACGACTTCCGTTCGGGATAGAGTACGTCCGATACTAATGACAGCTCTAACGACAATATTAGGTTTAATTCCATTGGCCCTAGGAATTGGAGAGGGAACAGAAATAAATCAACCAATGGCTTTAACTGTAATTGGTGGTTTAGTTGCTTCGACTTTACTAACGTTATTTGTAGTGCCAATTATCTATAGTCTAGTGGACAAAGAGACAAGAAAAATAAAATCATCTTAAATAAGAAAAGCTCCGATAATTTACATACTGTAAAATTTCGGAGCTTTATTTTTGTATACATTGGTTTGGTTTAAGGCACTAGAATCTAATAGAATATCGTATAACACCTTTTCCGATTAAAGTTTATGTATGCGCATTTAGAGGTCTTTAGTATAATCAAAAAAAGGGGATGATTACCAATATGTCTAATGCATTGATTACAGGATTTCCAGGGTTTTTGTCGAAAAATATCATAAAGGAACTACGTCATCAAAATCGATATTCCGCTATTTATGTTCTAGTTCTTCCTAACCTAGTTCAAAAAGCTGAACAGGTAATAAGTGAAATTTACGAGGACGGAATAACTAACCAATCGATTATTGTAGTGAAAGGGGATATTACACTTTCAAATGCAGGGCTTGATAATGAAACAATTAACAACTTAAAGCAAGAAATAAATGATGTGTGGCATTTAGCAGCTATTTATGACTTAGCTGTTCCAAAGGAAATTGCCTGGAAGGTTAATGTGGAAGGAACTAAATTATTTAATGAGTTAGTTCTTAAACTTCCAAATATAAAAAGATATATGTATTTTAGCACGGCTTATGTGGCGGGGAAAAGAGAAGGTAAGCTACTGGAGACGGAACTTATTAAACCCCCTGGATTTAAAAATCATTATGAGGAAACAAAATACGAGGCAGAAGTACTTGTAAACAACTTAAAAAGCCAACTGCCACTTACCATTATTAGGCCAGGGATTGTAAGGGGACATTCCATCACAGGAGAAACGATTAAGTTTGATGGGCCATACTTTTTTATAAACATGATTAACAGATTGAAACGATTACCTATAATACCTTATCTCGGTAAGTCCACGTCTTTTATTAATGTAGTACCCTCTGATTACATAACGAAAGCCTCCATATATTGCTGTTTTGATGAAGAAGCAGAAGGGAAGACTATTCATTTAACCGATCCAAAGCCTTATCCAGTTGAAGAGGTATATAGAGCTTTTGTTAGAGAAGTTACAGGGAAATATCCTAAGGGGAGAATACCATTAGCATTAGCAAAGGGATCTGTTAGCTTATTACCTATAAGAAAGTTCCTGCAGGTTGAAAAAGAAACATTAGATTATCTCACTTGGAATTCTTCTTTTGATACAACAAATGCTGAAAAAATTCTACGTAAAGGGGAAATAAATTGTCCTGATTTTATAGAATCGATACCTTCCATGGTTCGTTTTTACAACAAACACAAAGACGATCCAACCTATCATATTTCCATTAAATAATTATGCTTTACTAATCACTTAAATGTTGTTATTATAGACATATAAATAAATAGACTCTTGACGTTCGTCAAAGGGGAGTAGCTATAGGGAAACCTATTTCATAGTCGTCATTACATGGCTTTTGCCATCGGTTATGATAGCACATTAATTTTTAATTTGCTTAGCAAGACCTTTGCCTTTTTTTAGGCAGGGGTCTTTTTATATTTCAAAGGAGGATATATTTTTATGGATTATGGAATTTTGTTAGAGTATGGATGGGTTTTACTTGTCCTAGTAGGACTGGAAGGCTTGCTAGCTGCCGATAACGCAGTAGTAATGGCAGTAATGGTTAAGCACTTACCGAAGGCCCAACAAAAAAAGGCTCTGTTTTACGGTCTATTAGGAGCTTTTGTTTTTAGATTTGCAGCTTTATTTATGATTACGTTTTTAGTTAACATCTGGCAAGTGCAGGCACTAGGTGCTGCTTATCTGTTATTTATCTCGATTAAACATATTTACGATCAACGTAAAAAACCAGGTCCGCATATTGAAACGGATGGCTTAGAAGAAAATGCAAAAGGTTCAGGATTCTGGATGACTGTATTAAAAGTTGAATTAGCAGATATCGCGTTTGCAATCGACTCTATGTTAGCTGCAGTTGCGATTGCAGTAACGTTACCATATTGGGGAGACTTTGAAATTGGTGGAATTAACGGTGGACAATTTGCAGTAATGTTCATCGGTGGTGTAATTGGGCTAGTTATTATGCGTTTTGCCGCACATAAATTTGTTCAATTACTTGAAAAATATCCAACACTAGAAACAGCTGCATTTTTAATAGTAGGTTGGGTAGGGGTTAAGTTAACTGTATTAACACTATCTCATCCAAGTGTAGCTATACTTGATGAGCATTTCCCACATTCAACTGGATGGAAATTGACTTTCTGGGTTGTTTTACTAGTAATCGCAATTGGTGGGTATTTACTTGGTGTAGCCAAAAACAAAAAGACTGCTTAATTTTAGTAAATATATAATGATTTAGTTAAAAGTATGAAAGATAGTATTGTTACTGCTATCTTTTTATACTTTTTTTTTTTACAATGATTTAATAGGCTCTCTTTAACTTGAAAGGAACATATTAAATGAAAAACAATACATTTAAAGCGAAATATAAAATGACACCGGCTCAAATAATTGTTTCTTATTATTTTATTGCCATTGCTATTTCAGTTATTCTACTTCGCTTACCCGGGGTTCATAGGCCAGGTGTGAAAGTAGACTTTATTGATAGCTTGTTTACAGCAGTTAGCGCCGTTAGTGTAACAGGGCTAACAACTATAAGCATTGTAGATACATATACTATTTTTGGGTATATCATGCTTATTCTAATTCTCCAGCTTGGAGGAATTGGAATAATGTCTTTAGGAACATTTATTTGGCTTGTGGTTGGTAGAAGAATTGGTTTAAGGGAAAGGCAGTTAATCATGGTTGACCACAACCAGTCTAAAATGTCGGGTGCTGTAATGCTTATAAAGGAAATTATTAAAATTCTCTTATTCATTCAATTGCTTGGTTCAATTATACTGACAGTTTACTTTACGCAATACTACGATACGTTTAAACAAGCATTGTTACATGGAGTGTTTACTTCTGTTTCTGCTACTACTAATGCCGGTTTTGATATAACAGGTGAATCCTTAGTTACTTATCATCATGATTACTTTGTTCTGATCATCACGAGTATAATGATTGTATTTGGTGCAATTGGCTTTCCTGTTTTAATTGAGGTAAAAGAATTTCTTTCCAATAAAAATAAAAGTTTTAGATTTTCATTATTTACGAAGCTCACTACTTTAACGTATGGGGCCCTATTAGTTATAGGAACAGTGATGATTTTTTTACTTGAATTATTTAATACTCTTAAGGATCTACCTTGGCATGAGAAATTCTTCACTGCTTTTTTTCATTCAGTATCAACTCGGTCTGCGGGGCTAACTACTGTGGACATCAATATGTTTAACGAAGGAACTAATCTTTTTATGAGTGCACTCATGTTTATTGGTGCTTCTCCTAGCTCAGTAGGGGGAGGAATACGGACAACTACCTTTGCACTTGCAATCTTGTTTCTAATAAACTTTTCTAGAGGCAAAGAAAATATACAAATATTTAATCGGGAAATTCATCTACTCGATATTTATCGAGCCTTTGCAGTATTTGTTTTAGCTATTCTGATGGTCTTTGCTGCAACAATTATATTATCGGTTTCGGAACCGGGTGTTGCAGTAGCGTCCCTACTATTTGAAATAACCTCTGCGTTTGGTACGTGTGGTATGTCGCTTGGGGTGACAGAGAACCTATCTTCCTTTGGGAAGCTAGTAATCATGCTCCTCATGTTTATAGGAAGAGTCGGTTTAATATCCTTCCTATTTACACTAGGAGGTAAGCGAAAGATTACCAAATACCATTATCCAAAGGAACGTGTAATTATTGGGTAATTAAAAGCTGCTTTTGAATGACTGCTAGTTATTCTTACAGAACACAGTGACTAAGCTTGTGGAAAGAGATTACTGATCAGTAACCCTCTTGTAAACCAAAGTGGAAACAAAAGCTACGAGGAAACAACAGAAGCCCCAGAATTTACCGAATGGTAAAGTTTCTGGGGCTTTTGAATTTAAAGCAGGCTTATTAGACTTCTCCTAATTTCTAGAGTAAAATTTGGTTATTATTAATTCGTTACTGTGATATTTTCTTTTGGTTGCAAGAAGAAGAATTGTGGAGCTTGTCCGTTTTGGAATGCAGTCAGTAAGAAACCATTCTCTTCTTTGATAATTCCTTGCTTAAACAAATCCACATTAACAGTAATTGGTGTGATAAATGTCTGTTTGTACAGTTCTCGTTCTGACAAATTTAAGTGTGAAAAGTCTACTCCAGCAATGGAGGAATCCTCTATTAGTAGCTTATAAATAGCAGACTGAGTTTCTTTGTTTAAATCATTATTCCACCAAGGCTTCCGAGGTTGGAATTTTTGTTTTGATAAATAATCTAGTTTCATAACAGACTTAATAGTTGCTAAAGGAATATTTTCTAATTGTTCTAGGAAAGCAAAAAGACGTGTATATAGGTCCTCTAGCTGATGACCAATTCTAGACCAATTTCTTTCTTCCCAATAGGTACCGAATTGTTGGAAAAAGTCGAAAGGTGTTTCAAATACATGTTCAAAAAGAAATTCTAACGTTTGGTCCATTCTATGTGCATTCCAATACTTTTCTAGAACGTCTTCCACTTGCTTAATACGTAAAATATCATGAAAGCTCAATACATTATTGGAGAAAATTTCATATGGCGCTTGGTCTACATAGACATAACCATACTTTTCCGCTTCAACTCTCAATCCTGTACCTCTTAAAAGCTTCAAAAAGCCTAGTTGTAACTCCTCGGGACGCATTTCGAAAACTTCATTGAAAGTATTTCGGAAGGAATGATAATCCTCTTCTGGTAGCCCAGCGATTAAATCTAAATGTTGATCGATTTTTCCACCGCTTTTAACCATAGTAACTGTCCTTTTCAACTTTTCAAAGTTCTGTCTGCGTTTAACTAACTCATTCGTCAAATCGTTGGTAGATTGAACACCAATTTCGAAACGGAAAAGACCAGCTGGAGCATTGTCATTTAAAAATTGAATAACTTCTGGTCGCATAATATCAGCTGTTATTTCAAATTGAAAAACAACTCCTGGTAAATGTTCGTCGATTAGGAATTGAAACATTTCCATAGCATAACTTCTACTAATGTTGAAAGTACGATCGACGAATTTTATAGTTTTTGCACCATTTTGCATTAAGTATCGAATATCCTCTTTAACTTTTTCACGATTGAAATATCGAACACCAACTTCAATAGAAGAGAGGCAGAATTGACAAGAAAAAGGACACCCTCTACTAGTCTCAACGTAAACAATACGTTTAGAAAGATTAGGTAAATCCTCTTCAAAACGATATGGAGAAGAAGATTCACGTAAATCTAATTTTGGAGGTAGCGGATTTAGAATAAATTTGTCGTTTTGTACATATGCTAGTCCAGGTACTTCTTTTAACTCTTTCTTTTTGGAAAGAAAATCTAATGTTTCCTTGAAAGTCTGTTCACCTTCTCCAACTACGATATAGTCAATTTCTGTCACTTTACGGAGCCAAACATTCGTGTCATAGGAAACTTCGGGACCGCCTAAAATAATAGTTATAGAAGGATCTACTGTTTTTAACATCTTGACTACTTTAATGGTTTCTTCAATGTTCCAAATGTAACAGCTAAAGCCAACTACATTCGGTTTTTTTTGGTACAAATCAGCTACTATATTAAAAGTTGGATCTTTTATAGTATATTCAACAATAAGGGGGGAATAGTCAGGTGCTGCTGCAGCCTTTAAACAGCGTAATGCCAAATTCGTATGGATAAACTTTGCATTTAATGTGGTTAATATTATATTCATTTTCTTAACTCCTTTAGTTTTGCATAACTATTGTAACAGTGAATATTCATGTCGACAATATGGTCAAAAATAACCATATCCAGAATAATAAAAGTGTGGAATAATCAGAATTAATCAATAATTTAAAAATTTGAATTGTTTATTCTCAGATTCTTATGAGAGGTTGGGTGCAAAATGTTAGCAGAATACGAGTACAAACAAAGGTTTGAACAGGTTTTCCAACTCTTTTCCAGTGGATTAATATTTATAAGCGATGAAGGAGAAGTCCTAGACGCTAATCCATATATAGAAAAAGTGTTAGAGATAGAACGAGAAGAATTGCTTAAAATGAACTCTAATACACTTTTGAATATGTTCTCTCTCACTGGAGCTTCTAGAAAGACATTTCTACAGAATTTAGCTTCAAAAGGACAAGCAGAATTTTTTAGTGAATTTCAAACATATATGGGTGACAATAGGTATCTGCATTTGATTGTATCTAAACAGAGTGAATCTAATCTATTTCTCATGGAAATACATGATGAATCAGAAAAAATGTTTATGAAGAAGCGCCTTAATCATAACGAATCGTTAAGTACTCTAGGACAACTTGCGGCAAGTATCGCTCATGAAATACGTAATCCCATGACATCTTTAAAGGGATTCACACAGCTGTTACTGAAAACTGCTAATGAAGACGGAAAAAGATACTTGGATGTTATTGATCATGAGATACAAAGAATGGAAGAAATATTGACAGAATTTCTTCAAGTTTCAAAGCCGAGCAACAAAGAGTACACCTACTTCGAAATTGACCAGCTCATAACAGAGGTAGCTAGTTTCATGACTCCACAATCTCTCATGAAAGCAATTGAAATTAATATTACTAATGAATTATATACAAACATTAGAGTATTGGGAAATAGGAACCTTTTAAAACAGGTTTTTATAAATGTCATAAAAAATGCTATTGAATCTATGGTAAAAAGTGGTAAAATAGATATTAGATTATCTTTGTCTTGTGATGGATTTGTAAGTATTAAAGTAAAAGATGAGGGGAATGGAATTGGAGAAGAAGAATTAGCAAATATTTTCAAGCCATTCTTCACAACTAAATCGACAGGGACTGGACTTGGATTATCTCATGCCTATGAAGTTATGGAGGCTCATGGCGGTAAAATAGAGGTTGAGAGTATGGTTGGAAATGGAACGGTCTTTAATTTCCTACTTCCCTTACAAGTAGCTTCCTAAGCTATTTTGACAATCTATTAGTCTGACCTATATAATGATTGTTAATGTAATTTAATATAGGTGAGGATGACGACAATGACCAATGACTTATCGAGTAGTGCTTTGAAATTATTTATAGTACTTTCCCGTGCTCATAAAGTAATACATGAATGTACAAATCATTTCTTTCAAGAAAATGGGTTAAATCCAACTGAATTTGCGGTATTAGAGCTTTTGTTCCATAAAGGAAAGCAACCCTTGCAACAAATAGGAAATAAGATATTACTCGCTAGTGGGTCTATAACTTATGTAGTAGATAAGCTTGAGGGTCGTGGCTTTATAAAGCGGGTATCCAGCGATACAGATCGAAGAGTTACCTATGCGGAAATAACAGAAGAAGGTTCAGAGTTTATGAAAGAATTATTTCCACGTCATGAGCAGCAGTTAGTCCAATTAATGAGTATCTTGACAGAAGATGAAAAAAAGGATGCTATAGAATTAATAAAGAAGCTTGGTCTGTCCATTAAAAAATTATCTTAAGAACTTCGAGCCATAGTACGGCCCGAAGTTTTTATTTTAATTGATTTTAATAGTATTT
>NZ_JBAEAP010000294.1:0-3933 GCF_056205495.1 Psychrobacillus sp.
AATAATATGGTTACCAAATACTAATGCAAACAAGACGGCGATGGCTGCTCCAATTAGATTAGACTGTATTTGTTCAATTACAGTTAAGTAAGATCTATAGATAGATGGTTGAAGTGCAAAAATAGCGGCTATTCCTGCAAAGACAGGATTAGGAAGCTGAAGTAATTCAGCTATAAATAAGGCAAATACTATAGCCACTCCAGTCTTAAATATACGTGCTCCTAATTTCATTCCATCCTATCCCTTCGTTAACGGTTATTTCATTGAATTATTTAATTGGGCAAAAGCATTATTGACCGCTTTAATTGTCTCTACTATATCATGTTCTGTATGAGCGGTAGTAATAAACCAAGCTTCATACTTAGAAGGAGCCAAGTTAATGCCTTGTTCAAGCATAAGCTTAAAGAATTTAGCGAACATTTCACCATCACTAGCCTCTGCTTGCTCGTAGTTTTCTACTTTAACATCGGTAAAATAAACAGAAAGTGCACCTTTTATGCGATTGATTGTAATCGTAATATTATTTTCCTTAGCAGCATCCAAAATTCCTGCCTCTAACAGTGCACCTAGTCTATCTAGTTCTTCGTATAGACCAGGAGCTTGAAGTACTTCTAAACAAGCGATGCCTGCTTGCATGGACGCCGGATTACCTGCCATCGTTCCAGCCTGATAGGCAGGTCCAAGTGGTGCCACCTGCTCCATAACTTCTTTTTTGCCGCCATATGCACCGATGGGAAGACCTCCACCAATAATTTTTCCTAATGCGGTTAAGTCTGGTGTGTGACCAAGCAAAGTAGATGCCGCTCCATAGTGGAATCGGAACGCAGTAATTACCTCATCATAAATCACAAGAGCTCCTTTATCTTTAGCGATTTCATGAACTAAAGATAAAAACCCTTCATTAGGCTCCACCATTCCAAAGTTTCCTACGATCGGTTCAACTAATATACAGGCTAGTTCTTCTCCCCATTTTTCCATCGCATCCTTGTAGGCTTGAGGATCATTGAACGGAATCGTGATAACCTCTTTTGCGATAGATTGTGGCACGCCTGCAGAATCTGGAGTTCCAAGAGTAGCAGGACCTGAACCTGCAGCTACTAACACTAAATCAGAGTGCCCGTGATAACAGCCAGCAAATTTCATTACCTTTGTTCTTCCGGTATATGCACGAGCCACACGTATAGTAGTCATCACTGCTTCCGTACCTGAATTTACAAAGCGAACTTTATCCATAGAAGGGATTGCATCTTTTAGCATTTTAGCAAAAACCACTTCATGCTTTGTAGGAGTACCATATAATAGACCCGTTTGTGCTGCTTTTGTAATAGCTTCAGTTATGTGTGGGTGGGCATGCCCGGTAATGATAGGGCCATAAGCTGCTAGGTAATCGATATATTTATTGCCGTCCACATCATAGAAGTATGCACCTTCCGCTCTTTCCATGACAACGGGTGCTCCGCCACCAACGGCTTTATAGGAACGTGAAGGACTATTTACCCCACCAACTATATGTTCTAATGCTTGTACTTGAATTTGTTCAGATTGTGTATGTTTCAAATGTTTTACCTCCATTATAAATGTATGTAAGATGAAAATTATAACTTGTCTATCCTAAAACTTCTAGTAATAGTTGGGTATTTTTATATTTTAGACAAAAAAGAGGAAAAAGGCTAAAGAAATTGAACATACTTATAAAGTTAGTTACGATATAACTAATTAATCGAGGAGGGATATTGATGGAAAAATTAGAAGGAATGGTTGCCCCCAAGTTTTCATTAAAAAATGAAAAGGGTGAAATTATATCGCTGGATGACTTTGCTGGAAAACAGTATGTTGTTCTGTACTTTTACCCTAAAGACTCTACACCTGGGTGTACGACAGAGGCTTGTGAATTCAGAGACGCAAATGCTGATTTTTCGGATTTAAATGCAGTTATTCTGGGAGTAAGTGCAGATGATGAGAAGGCGCACACTAAGTTTATAGAGAAGCATGGACTTCCGTTTTCATTATTAATAGATGATACTCATGAAATTTCTGAGGCTTACGGTGTTTGGAAATTGAAGAAAAACTTCGGAAAAGAATATATGGGTATCGAACGAACAACCTTTTTAATAGATCCAACCGGAACTGTTGTGAAGGAATGGAGAAAAGTTAAAGTAAAAGATCATGTAGAAGAAGTGTTACATACATTAAAATCCTTAATCAAAGATGGTGAATGATTGATGAAAGTACTTTTTTCTTTTTTACCAAAGGAAGAGCAACAGTTAAGGTTAACCAATCAGTTTCCACAAATAGATTTTATCTTTCAAAAAGGATTAAATGAAAAAGAGTTAGAAACTGCCGATATTGTTGTCACATATGGAGAAGACCTTAAAGCCTTCCATATAAACAGTGCAAAAGAGCTGAAGTGGATTATGGTTGCCTCTGCAGGCTTAGAAAAGATGCCCTTAAAGGAAATAGCAGACCGCAATATTTTACTCACAAATGTTAGAGGGATCCATAAAACTCCGATGGCTGAATCCGTTTTAGCTCATATACTTTCTATAAAGAAATCGTTGCCAGTAGTTGCAGAAAATCAGCGCAATGCAAATTGGTCAAAAAGAGTTCCTTCTTCGGAGCTTTTTGGCTCTACTGCCTTAATATTAGGGCCAGGAGCAATAGGGGGAGAAGTGGGAAGATTATTGCAGGCCTTTGGAGTTAAGACAATCGGTTGTAATCGAAGCGGAAATACTGCTTCTTACATGGACGAGATGATATCTTTTGGATCTATAAAAGAAATGCTACCTCAAGCAGATATAGTAGTATCTATTCTGCCAAGTACGGAGGAAACAAGAGGGTTGCTAACATATGAGCATTTTCAGTCTATGAAAGAGAGTGCTATTTTTATGAATTACGGACGCGGAGATCTAGTGAAAGAACTGGACCTATTAAAAGCCCTGGAAAACAAATGCATTGCTTACGCAGTGTTAGATGTGTTCGAGCAGGAACCGTTAGAAAGTGACCATCCTTTTTGGCGTATGCCAAATGTGATTGTTTCCCCGCACATTTCTAGTCATTCCTCACAATACGTAGTGAGGGCGCTTGAAATTTTCTCTAGAAATTTAGTGGCGTTTCTAAAACAAGAGAATGATATTGAGAATGTAATAGATGCAACACGGGGATACTAAAAATGTATAATACTATGTTAATAGCCGAAAAATTTGACATTAAGGACAGTTCCTCTTTATAATAATTATAAACTTATCATTTAATAATGATTATAAAGAGAGGTGCATAGCGATGACGGAAGTACATTTAAGAGACGCTTTAGATACATTGAAATCTACCGGTGTACGTATAACGCCTCAACGCCATGCGATTCTGGAATTTATTATTCAATCTATGTCCCATCCCACTGCGGACGATATATATAAAGCGCTTGAAAGTAAATTTCCTAGCATGAGCGTTGCCACAGTCTATAACAACTTACGTGTGTTTAGAGAAGCTGGCTTAGTAAAGGAATTAACATATGGTGATAATTCAAGCCGTTTTGATTTTATCACAAATGATCACTACCATATGATTTGTAACTCTTGTGGTAAAATAGTTGACTTCCATTATCCAGGATTAGATGAAGTAGAGCATCTTGCCTCTCACTTGACCGGATATGATGTTAGCTCTCACCGAATGGAAATCTACGGTACGTGTCCTACCTGTAAAGAACAAGCAACTAAAGTCCAATAAAAAAACCGAGCGTTTATTCGCTCGGTTTTTCTTATGGTTAAATAGGGCGGGCGTTTATGACCGCACTCAATACATAAGAAATTCGTGATAAATTTGTAAGCAAGCCTTACATATGCAATTGCCTCATTTGTTTGAAAGAAGAGAACTCATTTCTTAAGGTTTACAAAGAGGTGGGGTAGAAAAGTTTTTCTTATATTTTCCCTTTTAGTT
>NZ_JBAEAP010000295.1:0-11358 GCF_056205495.1 Psychrobacillus sp.
GGTAGCAGGGTTTGAAACTATTACTGTTAAGTCTAATGAGGACGGCTTAGTAGACTTAGAGGATCTTCGTCGTGTTGCTGGGCCAGATACAGCTGCCTTGATGCTTACTAACCCTAACACGTTAGGTTTATTTGAAGAACATATCCTAGAGCTAGCAGAAATCATTCACGGGGTAGGCGGTAAGCTTTATTACGATGGTGCCAACTTAAATGCCGTTATGTCTAAAGCGCGACCTGGAGATATGGGCTTTGACTGTGTTCATTTAAACTTGCATAAGACGTTTACTGGCCCTCATGGTGGTGGAGGTCCGGGTTCTGGACCAGTTGGAGTGAAAGCGGATCTGATTCCTTTCCTTCCAAGTCCAGTTCTTGTAAAAGAAGATAACAAATATACGTTTGACTATAACCGTCCACAATCTATTGGCCGAGTGAAACCGTTCTACGGTAACTTTGGTATCAATGTGCGTGCGTACACATATATTCGTTCTATGGGCCCAGATGGTCTAAAGGCAGTAACAGAATACGCTGTATTAAATGCTAACTATATGATGAGACGCTTGGAAGCTTATTACGACCTTCCATACAACCGTCATTGTAAGCATGAATTCGTATTAAGTGGACGTCGTCAGAAGAAATTAGGCGTTCGTACATTAGATATGGCTAAGCGTCTGTTAGACTTTGGTTATCATCCACCAACAATCTACTTCCCATTGAACGTAGAAGAAGGCATGATGATTGAGCCTACTGAAACTGAATCCAAAGAAACGTTAGATGCATTCTGCGATGCAATGATTCAAATTGCTAAAGAGGTTGAAGAAAACCCAGAAATCGTTCAAAATGCACCACATACAACCGTGATCAATCGTTTAGACGAAACAAAAGCTGCACGTAAGCCAGTACTACGATACACTAAAGCATAATGAAAAGTGCGATCCTTAAGGGTCGCACTTTTTTCTATGGCTATGTTAAAAGGAAGGTTAATTGGTTTAAATGGTATGGTGGTGACATGTAGGCTAATAGGCTACATCTGACATCTGTTTAAAAAGTACGTTTTATCATTAATGCAGTATAAAGATTAGTGGAAGTCTTATAGATTAGTTTAAAAATAAATTATATTTGCGATCAGTTTCGAAGTTAAATTGAAATTCTTTATTCAATTAATGGATGCTTTACATCAAGAAAGGGTAAAGCTTTTTTTTATTATAATATCGTCGTCGGTTAGTAATAGAAGGATTTTGTTTTTGATTTTGAATAGCTTAAGAATAACATATGTAACTTTTGGATATTTGTATCGACTGATAAAGAAAGGGGGGAGGGATCTAATTGAACGTCAAGATAGTAGTTTATTTCTTGTTGCTTAATACACTCATAATGGGATGTTCGAGTAAGGAAGAAAGAATTGAAAACCTTAATAATGACAAAGGTACAGTAGAAAATAAAATGACATCCAAATCACCCCCGAGTTTAACAATCTCGATTGGCGAAGAGGTCATTAGAACATTTTTACTCGGTTACTCTTGGAGTTATTACGACGAAAATGAAGGCTCCATGGCTGCCATAGAGAAAGAAACTATGCCTCCACTAAGTTTAGGAAATATCGATAAGGTAACGAATGTAGATCCCAATTCAGAGGTTACACTAAAATTTGAAAGATCTCCAACAGAGTATCAGTTCATAATATGGGAATCGGAACATAATATAACTGGTACTTATGAGGAATTAGATCTTTCACAGCTCAAAGGGAAAGTTATATTCCAGGTCTTAGCGAACTGGGAAGAAGGAAAGGCAAGCTATTTTTTCTACTTAAATATCCAATGACTTCAATTAACCGGTGCGTTAGTGAAATAAAACCATTAAAGGTTTTTTGCATTTGTGTTGAATAAGTTAAATTTGGTTCAAGAATAAAAAATGGTAAGGTGAAAAGTGGAGTTAATATTGTGTAATATCATAAAAATGTAATTGGAATTGTAGCTATATTGCTTATTATGATTTGGGATTTTAAAGAATGCTACTGAATAGTATGCCTAACATATGAATTTCACTAACAGAGGCGTTACTTCAAGAAAGAGTGAGTCCTTTTTCTTGTTAGTTTAAAGTCGCGGATTATTGAAATAGGAAATAAGAATAGAGAATAAACATGGAGGATTAGGATTTTTTTCAAACATGTAATTATTAGGGGAGTGGTGATTAACATTGATATTAATCAAAATGTAAAAACATCAGGTGCTTACGTTTTATATCGGGGGTTGTTTATTTTTCAGGTTGGTCCTACAAAAGAGGCAGATAAACTTGGGGTAGTTAGACTCGGTGGTCATAAAGAATTTGAAGAAAACGCATTACAGACAGCTAGACGTGAAGTTTTTGAAGAGGCTTCAATGAAAATAACTCCACTAAATTCTCCAGTAACATATCATATAAGTGAGTGGGGAAATAAGCCTGCCATAATAAAGCTAGGCGAGGAAATTGCTCCAATTTTAGTTATAGGAAATGAAGAAGAATCTTTGTCAATTATGTATCTTTCCTACTCTGAGAATGAACCAAATCCCTCTTCAGAAACGAATGGACTTTTACTACTAACTCCAAAAGATGTTCATTTTATCTGTAATAATAAAATTACTTTAAGTGATTTTATGAAACAAAATGGAAAAGCAATCTTAAAAGGAAATATAAATAGAGATTTGCTTTTAACACCTTTTCCTCAACTATTGTTTCTTTCAAAATTGTTAAAAGAACATTCAGGTTTATTCATCATAAAATAATAAGGATGTTTGCCAAACTATACACTTAAACTTTGGGTGCTTTACTTCCAGAAGGAGTAAGCCCTTTTTTATTGAGCTAAAGTTATAGGTCTTGATTTTCTTATTATTGGTGAAGTAAATAGAATCTTCTATATTTGAAACTAATTCGCTATTTTCTTCGTAGCAATAATAAAAGTTATAAATGCGAAAGGAAGATATCATGATGAACCTAGAAGAGTATAAAAAACGAGCAGCGGAACAAGAGGATTGGTCTCCAGGATGGGATGCAATAGATAGAGTCTTTGAGGAGTTGTATCCGAATCAAGAGCCGGCTCATTTTGGGACAGATTTACATGCTCGTGCTTGGTTAGGCGGGGACCAATATATTGATGGATATAGTATTTATCAGTCACCTAATGGGTACAAGCATATGGTGACTTATGGGATGACCGACTTGTATGTGAATGATCAATCATTCGGTGGTAAATGGAATGGCTGGGGATATGAAATGACAATAAAATTGGCAGAGGAAAATGTAGAGGATTGTTTATGGGCCGTATCCATGCTTTCTAATCTTGCCCGCTATACGTATACGCAGAAAAAACCTTTTGAGCCATTTCAGTATGTTGCTGGCAATGGGGGTTCCATCCATATTGGAGTAGACTCTGCAATTACAGCGTTACTTGTTTTGAGTGACCCAGAGGTCTCAGGGGTGGATAGCATCCATGGTAGAGTCGACTTCCTTCAATTGGTTGGAATCACTCAGAGGGAATTAGAAACATTAATAGAGGATCCAAGTAAGGTAGTGCTTCTTTCGGAGAGAATGAAGAAAGATAACCCTTATTTCATTACAGATATGAAAAGAACTCAGTCGTATATTTAATATACCGAGTCAACTATAAAAATAGCAATTTACAACTAAACAAAAAGATAGTATATAAATAAAAAACAAATATTTAACATATTTGAAACTTTTAGCTAAATAGGTTCGTATATCCTTATAGAGCGATAGAAGAGGTCTACCTAGGGGGAACAATATGCACAGATGGATTAATTTATTAGGTAAATTTCTTTTAGGTATTATTGGGATTGTTTTAATTAGCTGTGTTCCCATTGTTTTGTTTCAAGTAGGTAGCCTCTTTGATTTTTCTTTCTATTTACGAACAATTTTTAAGGTATGTAAAAGTTTGTTTTTACCGTCTGAATGGCATCTTAGCTATCTCGTAATGCAAACAATGGAGATTATTCCGATTAGCATATCGGAATACTTGAAGGGTCCTTATTTGTATTCTATGACTATACTGATAGTCTCTTTGTTGTTCTCCTTGTTCATTTCATTTATATTAGCTATTTTTACGACTATTTCAAATGGCCCGGTCCAAAAGCTTTTACTACAATTTGCAAATATACTAAGCGCGATTCCTGATTTTGCATACATATTTCTTATCCAATTAGCCGTAGTTCAACTGTATACGATGACAGGTTTACGAGTTCTTTCTTTTTATAGCCTAGGAGGAGAAAGGGTTTATGCGGCTCCTATCATTTGCCTATCGGTGATACCAGCCATTTTGTTTTTTAAATTATTGGTGCTTTTATTTAAACAAGAGCTGGACCAGCCATATGTAGAGCTTGCTAGATCCAAGGGGCTTTCTAATCTGGAGGTGCTGATTAAGCACTGTACCCGTAATGTTCTGCAGAGTGTCTTCTTTCAATCAAAATCAATTGTCTGGCTTACATTGTCCTCTTTGTTCATAGTAGAGTATCTTTTTGGGATAGAAGGGATTCTACACTATTTAACGAATGATTTTAGTCCAAAGGGTATTACTTTTATATTACTATCGATATTCATACCATTTTTTCTATTCTATTCCGTTGTTGAAAATCTGGTCAAAAGGGGTCGACAGGAAAAAAGCGTTCTGTTTGAAGGGTTGCGAGTGCCATTCTTAGATCGACTGCAGTGGAAAGCAATTTTTCGATACAAAACTAAGGCACATACACGGAGCTTCCATATATTCTCCAGGCATCGTCTGAATATAACAATTCCTGCATTAATAATTGTTGGACTATTCAGTGTGTCCGTTGCCTATTATTTTATCTTTCATGACTATGTAGAGCAGGTAAATTTTTTATATGACGAGAACGGTAGGCTTATCGGAAGGCCACCACTGCCTCCATCTAGTAGTATTATTTTTGGTACAGATCCATACGGATATTCTATTCTTCAGCAACTGCTTGTTGGAACAAAATATACGATTGGTATGACTGTGTTAATCGCGACTATCAGAGTAGGCGGAGGGTATTTACTAGGAATTGTATATGCGTTCTTTTTGAACGATAAATGGAGGAAGGTAATAAACAGTATCGCGGATGGTATGCACTTTTTACCTTTAACATTATTAATGTTTATTTTACTGTTACCAATTTTAACTATTTCAACAAGTGGCTTAGAAACAACCTTAGGAGAAAGGCTTTTCATCCAAGTTTTTATCATGTCCGTGTTAGTCCTTCCTATAACTACTAGTCTTATAGGGAATGAAATGAATGAGGCAATAAAAAAAGAATATGTGCTAAGTTCTGCTGTAATGGGCGGATCATTAATATGGGTTATTCTGAAGCATATCAACCCACAAATAGGAAGAAAACTTTGGTTATATTGGTCTCAGCATGTAGTACAAGTACTTCAAACACTTGTGCATTTAGGGGTTTTATCTATTTTTGTCGGTGGAGCGATAAGCTTTCCAGATAGTGCTAGACTTTCTCCAGTCATTTACGAATTATCTGGAATGATATCTATTGCAAAGGAAGTATTTTTAACGAGACAACTATGGCTGATTCTACCACCATTAGCTATATTTATGCTGCTTATCTTTTGCTTTCAGAAGATAGCAGAGGGCTTCACAGAAAAAGAAATGCAGTTAGGTATACAAAAGAAACGGCGGGAGTTTAAATGGCTTTATACTACAAGGAAGATGGCGAACAAAATGAACAAATAATTTTCTTTCTACATGGTGGCGGAGTCGGAGGCTGGATGTGGGACGAACAGGTTCTGTACTTTAAAGAAAAATATCATTGTATAGTACCTGATCTCCCAGGGCATGGTCATAGTAGGGAGACTGATTTTGTCTCTATTAAAGATTGCGCATTTCAACTACTCCACTTACTTGAGGAGAAAAAAGAAGATAAAAAGATAATAGTCGTGGGATTTTCACTTGGTGCCCAAATTGCTATTGAAATGCTTAGTCAGTCCCCCAATTTAATCGATTATGCAATGATTAACAGTGCTCTCGTAAGAAAAGTACCGTTTGGAAAGGAAATGGTTAAACCTACTATAAAGTTAACATATCCTTTGATAAAATATAGATTCTTTTCCAAGCTACAAGCTAAACAATTGTATATTGGTCCAAACCTTTTTGAAAAGTACTTTAATGATAGTAATCGAATGTCTTTAGATACATTGACAATGGTTCTAGAAGAGAATATGTCTTTTCAAGTACCAGATTCATACTCTGACGTAAAAGCTGGGCTTTTAATAACAGTAGGCGAAAAAGAAAGAAAAGTGATGAAAAGATCAGCAATTGACCTTTTAAGCAAGCAAGACAGGGCTCAGGCAATTACGATCACTGGTCTTGGTCATGGAATTCCAATAGCAGCTCCTGAGTTTTTTAATGATATATTAGAAAACTGGTTAGAAGGTGCAGGAGTACTTCTAAACACTAAAGTGATAACGACATGTTGAACTAACAATGGAGCTTCTTTAACAAGAAATTACATACTCTAGTAAGAAAAATGACTGTTAGAATGTTTCATTACATCCCAATACTATTCAGAATTTTTATTAACGTAAAATTCTTCTAATATATAGAAGAAACTCAATATTTCTTTAAATTAAAATTTAATTGTCGTATGGTTTTTTCCTTAAATGTTATCTAAAAAAAGTAAAAACACTCCCTTTTTTATTGTTGGGAGTGTTTTACTTTTTTTAAAAACCAATAGAATGATTGTCTTCTTCCCAGTCATTTTTTATGGTTCGTTTATTTTGTTTAATCAGCTCGTCGATCCGTGTTTCGTATTCCAGCTTGCCATCATAATGCCAATTTAGTGCAATAGACATGTACAGCTCGTTTAATTGAGAAACGGATAAGCCTTTTGAACGTTTAGCTATATCTACTAAGACGTCGTCAAAAAGAATCTTCTTTATATCAAGCTTACGTAAATAATTTTCTCTCACTTGTTGGGGTGGTGAAGGAATTTCATATGCACGATCGAATCTTCCGGCACGGTTGATTAATGCTGGATCAATCTTTTGTGGGTAGTTAGTTGTTCCAATGATAAATAGACCCTCTCGAGATTGTGTTCCGTCTAATGTGTTTAAAAAGACAGATCTTGTATATTCAGGCATCGAGTCAATATCCTCAATCACCAGAATCGCTGGGGCTAATCTAGAAACAATTCCAAAAACCTCTTGGATGGAGTGACTTCCTGTGAATTCAGTGATTTGCCAATACACAACTGGGGCATTAGTAGATCCGGTTATAGATTTAACTAATGTAGTCTTTCCATTACCAGGAGAACCATATAGTAAGATCCCTCGTTTGTATGGGAGGCCATAATCCTTGAAAAAATGTCCATCCTCTTTGAAAAATTCATCGATTGAACGAAAAATATCTTGTTTAATATGATTCTCTAGTAAAACTTCTTCTCGTGGAACGACTGCTTGTTCACTATATTTTCTTCGTTGCACACCGTGCTCTGTGTCTACTAAAAAAGTAACGGACTGCATAAGAAGCTCACGAAGCTTTTCATTTATCTCTTCTAAAAAGAATAGGGCAGCTTTAGGTGAAGTTGAAAAGAAGAAGTATTCCGGCCAAGAGTTTCCTTCAGAGTAGTTAAATGCCATTGTGATAGCTACTTGATAATCTGGAAACAAAACGAGTGTATTTTCAAATGTACTCACAATTTCCAAATGGTTTTCCATGGAAAGTAAGGATTTGCTGGAGATTTTACTTAAAGGCTTAGTGTCGTAAATATTTGCCAAAACTTTATAAGTAATCAGTTGATGTTCCATCATTTCGATTAGACTAGTATCTAATTGATTAAATTGATTGTCAATGTTGACTATTTGCCAGTTGCCTGCCTGTTCTTCATTTAAAAGATTAGTGATTCGTCTTGTTAGAATGGCAAAATCCTCATAACTTGGATGAATCTCCCGAAATTGTTCTTCATGGGAAAATAATACTTTCATAGTAGTTCATGCCCCCTTAGTGTAAGCTCTAAACAAAAAAGGTTCCTCTTGTTAAGAAGAACCTTATGTTATACTATTTAGATTTGATTTTGCCGGTCCAGCCTTTAAAGCCGCCTTGTAACTGGTTAAGTTGCGTATGACCTTTTTTCTTTAAGAACATAGCTGCACGTCCACTTCTTGCACCATTTTGACAATACAGATATACTGGTTTGTCTGGGCGAATTTCTTTGTGGCGTTGTCTTAACTGTGAGGAGGGAATATTTCTTGCTCCAAGGATATGGCCACCATCAAATTCTTTAGGTTCGCGTACATCGATTAATTGAGCTTTACGATAGCCCTCGATGAATTGCTCCTGTGTAAGGTTTGTAACTGTTTTCTTTAGTCGGTATGCTGAAATTCCAGCATAAACTAATAATACGACCAATATTGCTATAATAATATAAAGAGTCTCTAACACGGTCTTTCCCCTTTCTATACTTCCATTATCTATTATAAAAGATTTGCTAGATACAATTCAATCATTTTGGTAAAATGAATAGCGTTGTTAGGGGGGAGAAAGTTTGAAAAAGACAAAATGGTATTTTATTGATTCAGGTCCGTGCGCCCCGTCCTATAATATGGCGCTTGACGAGGCCCTTTTAGATTGGCATAGTGAAGGGTTGATTCCACCAGTGATTCGATTCTATGAATGGAATCCTGCAACTCTATCGATTGGTTACTTTCAATCGGTAGAAAAAGAGATAGATATGGAAGCAGTTAAAAGGCTCGGTTTAGGATTTGTCCGCAGACCGACGGGAGGACGAGGAGTTCTTCATGAACATGAACTTACATATAGCGTGATTGTTTCGGAAAACTATCCAGATATGCCAGCAACAGTGACAGAAGCTTATCGAGTGATCAGTGAAGGTCTATTAAAGGGATTTCAAAGTCTTGGATTAGAGGCTTATTTTTCTATTCCTAATACTCCAGATAAACTGCAAGCCTTAAAAAGTCCGAAGACTGCTGTTTGCTTTGACACACCAAGCTGGTATGAGCTCGTAGTAGAAGGCAGGAAAGTAGCTGGAAGTGCTCAAACTAGACAAAAAGGTGTTATACTTCAGCATGGTGCAATTCTTTTAGACTTAGATGATGAAAAACTTGTACAGACTTTCAAATTTTCTTCCGATGAAGTCCGGGAAAAAGTGAAAAATAGTATTAATCAAAAAGCTGTTGCTATAAACAAATTATTACAAAAATCGATATCAATAGACATATGTAAGGGTGCTTTTAAAAAGGGATTTTCCGAAGCCTTAAACATTGAATTGGTGCCATTTCATTTAAATAATGAACAAAATGAATACGTGAAAATGCTGGAAAGACGGCGTTATGCTAATGACGACTGGAATTTTAAAAAATAAAAGTATGAAAGACATATGGAGAATATGAGGTATAGGAATTAATACTTAAAAATTAATTTGAACAACTAAATTGCTTTACACCTCTATATGTAGTGCCGTATGATAAATGAAACTACTACATCTTGTGTCAATACGAGTTGTAGAAAGGAGGAAAAGAATTGGTAACTACTACAAATGAATCTCAAATAAAATTAAATGTAAAAGAATTAAATCACGATATCGAATTATTTCCTCAAGTACATCCAATAACAGAAGATATGAATCTAACACACAAAGGTGTATCACGTTTGGTGATGATTGATCGATATTCATTCAAGGATACCGAAAAGAAAACACTAAAAGTAGGGGATTTTGTCGTTTTAACGGTGAAAGAAGACCCTAAATTTCCTGCACGAGGTCTTGGTTATATAGTTTCCATTAACCAGGAAGATAAAACGGCAGAAGTTTTAATCGAAGAAGATTATCGTAGTGCAATCGATGATAGTACTAAAGTCAAATCAGGAATCGTACGCCGCCCTTTAAGTGTTATTGAAAAACCTTTGGAGGTTTTCTATGAGCAAATTGCTAAGCGTAATGCTACTGGACTAGCTTCTGTTGAAGTGACAGAAGAAAAAAGAGCAGAATGGTTCGAAAAGTTCTATCAGCAATTAGTATCACTTAAATTTATCCCAGCTGGACGAGTGCTATATGGAGCAGGTACGGGTACAGATGTAACTTACTTTAATTGTTACGTTATGCCGTTTGTTGCTGACTCACGTGAAGGGATCAGTGATCATCGAAAACAAGTGATGGAGATCATGAGTCGTGGCGGTGGAGTTGGAACAAACGGTTCTACATTACGTCCTCGTAATACTTTAGCTCGAGGAGTTAATGGTAAGTCTTCAGGGTCTGTTTCTTGGTTAGATGACATTGCTAAGCTGACACACCTAGTGGAACAAGGCGGTTCAAGACGCGGTGCGCAAATGATTATGCTTGCAGACTGGCATCCAGACATCGCAGAGTTTATCATTTCTAAAATGCAAAACCCACGTATTCTTCGCTTTTTGATTGAGAACACAAATGATGAAACAATCAAACAACTTGCAAAGGACAAGCTTAAGTTTAAGCCGCTAACTGCACAAGAGGAAGCAATGTACCAAGGAATTGTAAACTATCAACACATCCCTGGTTTAGGTGGATTCAGCGATGAAATCATACGCGATGCGCAAACGAAACTAAGAGATGGCGGAACTTTTTCTGTTCACAATCCGGAGTTTTTAACAGGAGCGAATATTTCTGTAACTTTAACTGAGGATTTCATGAAAGCTGTAGAAAAAGATGAAGACTTCGCTCTTCGCTTCCCTGCAACAGAAACTTATACAGAAGAAGAGATGGCTTTTTATAACGAAAATTGGCACAAAATTGGTGATGTTCGTGAGTGGGAGCGTATGGGCTACAATGTTCGTACATATCGCACAGTGAAAGCGAAAGAATTGTGGAACTTAATCAATATTTGTGCAACTTATTCTGCTGAGCCAGGCGTATTCTTTATCGATAATGCTAACGAAAAAACAAATGCAACTGCATATGGTCAAAAGGTTGTTGCAACAAACCCATGTGGAGAGCAGCCACTTGCTCCGTATTCAGTATGTAACCTTGCAGCAGTCAACCTAGCTCAGTTTGCTAACAAAGATACAAAAACAGTTGATTTTGAAGCATTAAAAGAAACTGTTCGGGTTGGAGTTCGTATGCAAGATAACGTAATCGATGCTACGCCTTATTTCTTAGAGGAAAATAAAGTTCAAGCACTTGGTGAAAGACGTGTAGGTCTAGGAGTCATGGGATTAGCTGACCTTTTAATCTATTGCCAAAAAGAATACGGCTCAGAGGAAGGAAATCTTCTTGTTGATAAAATCTTCAAGACGATTGCTATAGCTGCTTATGAAACATCTGCAGACCTAGCAAACGAAAGAGGTAGCTTCCCGTTCTTGACTGGAGAAACA
>NZ_JBAEAP010000296.1:0-2544 GCF_056205495.1 Psychrobacillus sp.
CGCTTTCCGCCGGCATGGCCTCAGCCTCCTCGTCGCTACGCTCCTGTGGGGTCTTCACCTCATGCTATTCCGGCAGGAGTCGCCGCCTTCCACTCAAGAGTATATTTCTATTAGAAAGAAAACGTTTTTCAAAATAAATTAATGCAGGTTGTCCATCTTATGATTTAAATTAAGGAACTCATAACCTAAGGCCACCCAAGAAAATTGACCATAATTGTGAAAAAGTTTGCTATTAAAAGAAGCAAATTTCCTATACATTTAATAGTTTTACGAAATTTTAGTCCTACTATTTGTCACTAGAAATCCTATAAAAATAGAAAAAGGCTTACTCCAAAAGAATAAGCCTTGCCTAAGGTTAATAGTAATTTATTTCTTCATCGAACGTCGCATAATCAAAGTAAATCATTAACATTAAGTATCGTTTACCATTTGGATCACTAATAATCACATGATCACGTCCAGCAGCCTCTACATATCCGTTCAGGACTACATTGTTTCGTGTTGCATTGTTTTCAAAAGTAAAATAGAATGTTCCAAGCTTTCCTCTGTTTGCTCTTAAAATGTTTTCTACATAAGATTCTTCTTGGCGACCACTAGCGGGTATTTGCACCCCTGGAGTATATTGCTGCTGTTGCGGTTGTTGACCTGGAACTTGCTGAGCTTGTTGCGGAAACTGTTGATTTGGGTAAGCACCAGGATACCAATAATACTGAACCATTTATACATCCTCTCTTTTTTTAAATCTCTGGACATTCCTCTTCGGTAGGCGAAAAGAAGCAATGCGCTTTAAAGCGCCCGGTATTCCATTGTCCATACCATTGAGCAGGGCATGGGGCATTCTCACCTGGATCAAAAAACCATAATGATCTCGTTGCAGGGTGAAAACGCTCACCGTTCACCACACGCTGTGCTAACTTTTTATCGCTATCTCTTGCTCGTTGGAAAAAGTAAGGCTTGGTAGTGGCTTCAAAACCACCAGGGCGTTGAAAAACCATTTGCTCAAGGGTTCGTATATCTGTGAAGTCTAAACAGCTAGTACGAACTCTGTTAACTCCTACATTGCCAACCATTAACATTCCAAGCTCGCCTTCACCCTCTGCTTCTGATCGCATTAGCCTTGCAAGTAGATCGATGTCTTTCGAAGTCGCACGAACTACTGCCAATGCATCACCTCCTACATTAAACTATGTTAAGAAATGACTTATCATGACAAATTTTGCCGATAAAAAAAGACTGCCATTTGGCAGCCTTGAATAGTTATTTGAAATTAAAGTTGGAAGAATGTAGAGCGTTTTTCGCCTTCTAAAATAGTACCAACGAAGAACGAACCGAATTCGCCATAGCGAGCGCTTACTTCATCAAAGCGCATTTCATATACTAATTTTTTAAATTGAAGTACATCATCTGAGAATAAAGTTACTCCCCATTCAAAATCGTCAAAGCCGACAGAACCTGAGATAATCTGTTTCACTTTTCCTGCATAGCTGCGACCGATCATTCCATGGCTACGCATTAACTCTTTGCGTTGCTCCATAGGTAGCATATACCAGTTATCGTTGCCATCACGACGCTTGTCCATTGGGTAGAAGCAAACGTATTGAGAGCGTTGAAGTTGTGGATATAGACGTGAGCGCACATGTGGATTTTGATATGGATCTTCATTTGACTCACCAGACAGGTAGTTAGATAATTCTACTACTGATACGTATGAATATGCAGGAATCGTAAAGTCAGCAATTGTTAACTTGTTGAATCTCGCTTCTAGCTCTTGTAATTCATCCATAGTTGGACGTAACGTCATTAACATAAAGTCTGCTTTTTGGCCCACAATAGTATAGAAAGCGTGAGCTCCAGTTTTTGCATCGTCTGCTTGTTGTAATTCATCTAAAAAGGCAACGAACTCATCTGTTGCTTGTTTACGAAGTTCAGGATCTACTTGTTTCCATGATGCCCAATCCATTTGGCGGAAATCATGTAAAACGTACCAACCATCTAATGTAATAGCTGCTTCATTCATTATATAAGACACTCCCTTTAATAAATATTTCGCATATTTAGTTTACCATACCAGCTTTTAGAATTCCCCTTTTAGCCCCACTTTTACATGACAATCTGTGACAAACTCGTGTATGCTTAATGTACAAATATATCCTGATGGGGGCGTTATTATGGCTGATTTATTTACAGAAATAAAAGGCAAGCTGCAAAGTAAAAATGTAACCATTATATTACCAGAGGGAAACGATCCAAGAATAATTGAGGCAGCATTAAAATTGCAGGAAGAGGGAGTAATTCAGCCTATTGTCATAGGAAATGAGAGGGATATTCCAAGTGGCTTACAGGTGTTGAACCCCGCAACCTATGAACATATGGACGAACTAGTAAATGCTTTTGTGGAAAGACGCAACGGTAAAGTGACTATAGAAGAGGCAAGAGAGATCTTGAAGGATGTTAACTATTTTGGAACAATGCTTGTTTATACAAAAAAAGCGGACGGGCTAGTAAGTGGAGCAGCACATACAACGGCAGAAACTGTGCGACCGG
>NZ_JBAEAP010000297.1:0-4213 GCF_056205495.1 Psychrobacillus sp.
AGAAATTGCTTTAAAACTCAACTCCATATCGCTTGTAATCCTTATTGTTCCTTGCATTTACCTCAAATTCATACTATACTAAACCCTAACGTTACGGTTAGGAGTGATACTATTGGGACAGAGAAACTAAGAATTGGCGAGTTAGCTGAAAAAAGTGGCATTACTAAGCGTACCATCGATTATTATACTACTCTAGGGCTATTAGATGCTGAACGTTCTAGTTCCAACTATCGTTACTACCCATATGAGGCTATTGAAAGACTAAGAGTTATTGAAGAGAAAAAACTAAAAGGTATGTCACTAGAAGAAATAAAAAGAGAGCTTGCCAAAGACAGTATAGAAGAAATTGACATTCAAGAAATACGTTTACAAATGCAATATTTAGAAAAAGAAGTTTCTCACTTATTGGAACAAATAAATGAGAAGGAAGATAACACAAAGTATTCCATCAAACAGAAAGTTTCATCAGAAAGTGTTGCTCTTATGCAATCCTTATTATTATTAATCACTTAGGAGGTGAAGTCTTACTTTCGAGTAAGACAACTTATTGACCGCATTGAATTTAACTATTTTTGTAATATTAATCGCTTTAACCGCATTCTTCGTAGCTACGGAGTTTGCTATCGTAAAGGTACGTCATTCCAGAATAGATCAGTTAGTAGCGGAAGGCCGTAAAGGTTCTAAGGCTGCAAAACAAGTTACATCACACTTAGATGAATACCTGTCTGCCTGTCAGCTTGGTATTACTGTAACTGCTTTAGGAATAGGGATGGTTGGTGAATCGACATTCGAATTTATCCTACATCCATTGTTTGAAACAATTGGAATTAGTACGGACAACATTCATTACTTTACGATTGGTGCTGCATTTTTAATCGCTACCTTTTTACATGTCGTGGTCGGAGAGTTGGCTCCAAAAACAATAGCTATCCAAAAAGCAGAAGCAGTAACCCTTGTTTTTGCTAAACCAATTATGATTTTCTACAAAATCCTATATCCATTCATTTGGTTCCTAAATGGATCTGCCCGCTTGCTCGTTGGGCTTTTTGGTATGAGACCAGCATCAGAACATGAACTATCTCACACAGAGGAAGAGCTTCGATTACTACTTGCGGAGAGCTATAAAAGCGGAGAAATTAACCAAAATGAATTGAAATATGTAAATAATGTATTTGAATTCGATGACCGCATTGCTCGTGAAATCATGGTGCCTCGTACTCAAATTATTGGTTTTGAAAGAAACGCTACATTTAATGAGGTATTAACTACGATTTCTGAAGAACGTTATACACGCTACCCTGTTTATGAAGAAGATAGAGATAATATCATTGGGTTTATTAATATTAAAGATTTCTTAACTCTAGGTATTAATAATCGTATAACATTGGAAAACTTCAATATAGAGGATTTTGTTAATCCTGTGATTAATACTATAGAAACTACTCCGATTAATAGTCTGTTATTGAAAATGCAAAAAGAGCGTATTCATATGGCTATATTGTTAGATGAATATGGTGGTACGTCTGGGCTTGTAACCGTTGAAGATATCTTGGAGGAAATTGTAGGAGAAATCCGAGATGAATTTGATGATGACGAAATAGCAGATGTTCGGAAAGTTAAAGAAGACCACTATATCATTCACACAAATGTGTTACTTGATGATGTCGCGAAATTGTTGAAGATAGATCTATATAATCCTGACGTAGATACAATTGGTGGATGGTATTACACTCAGGACATAGAGTTACACATGGATGAACAAATTGAGTATGGTGGCTATATATTCTCCATCAATGAAAAACAAGACAATCATATCCAATTTATCGAAGTACAAAAATTTAATGCTTAATTTAATATATAAAACCCATTTTGATATTTCAAAATGGGTTTTATTTATATTGGCTCAATCATTGTTATATGACTTACTTAGCATATATTCTTAATGATTAATTTATTAATAGATTTAATGCCTTCTCAACTATAAGTTCAGCACTATTCTCTTCAGGTGGCATCCATAAGCCAGTAACAGGTCCATATATAATGGGATTCACCTCAACTTCGTAACCCCCTGCTAAATAGGAATCTTTAGTCGGTAAGTAGCCTAAGTAGCCATTCATATAGCCACCAAAGAAAGCTAATTCATTTCCTAACCTTTCTTTAAATGTTATAGCTGTTTCTGAGAATGGCTCTAAAGGAATACCGGTAAACGAACCCTCATTGAGTTGAAAGGATTGTATTTCGATATCTATCCAAATAGCTTTTTCTTTATTCTTGTACTTTTCTAATAGAACATTCAACCACTTTGATGTGTTTACTCCCCATTTAGATTCCGCCAGCATTGCCATTTTGTGCAATTCAACAGGTAATGGAACATTCTTTAACTTCATAGGAAAAGTGATGGATGTGGTCTTTAGGATAGTAATGGCTGTGAAATTAAGTGCTGGGAGCATGGTCAGTACATGCCCACCAAGAACATAAGCCATCTGATTTAATGCTTGACTTCCCCCTCGGTAAAGCGGATTGATATCACCTGCTGCTCCTTGGACAACAATTACTTTGCAATTTAATACTTTTTCTAGCAGTGCTCTTGTTGTTCCAGGAAAATCCGCAGACAATCTATAACTGTCTGATTTAAGTACATTGGGATGTGCAGTACAAAAAACAATTACTCCAGATAAGTTAGACGAGTCTTTATCTTTAATAACTAATATACCAATTCTCTTATCAATAACTCCGTGTAAATTAATTCCCATTGTTACCTTGTCATCCAAAGTTGGTTCTCTTCGATTAACACCTAAATCCCCTTCGTTTACATTCCAAGCAATCTCTGAGTGCCTGACTTTTTGATTTGCTTTTACAGCTGTCTTAGTTACAAGAGATACTAGCATATCTTTATACTTTATGACTTCCAAATTGTCACTAACTGTTGCAGGCCCTGAGTGAGTATGTGTAAAAACAATTGTAATACGATCAATTTCTATATTTAATTGCGCAGAGATTTGCTCTCTTATTATCAAAGTATCCTCTATTAACATACCTATATTATCTATGCTTATAAAAATGGACTTTTCCTCATTTACTTCAAAAACAAATGCTGTAGTATAGATCCGTTCTGTAATATCCTTTATACCTACTGGTCTATGATAACCTATAAAATCAGTTCCTAAAGGAGGTGTGATATCTATCCTATGAATGCCCACCTTGCTCATTTAGAATCACTCCAGACTTATTAAAAATTCTTTTGAAACATTAGTTATCGACTCTTTAGCATCTTTTCAATTTCTTAATGTAATACTATGTTCTATCATATTAACGTTTTTACCTGCTTGAAATCATAATTTATCTCTCTTGGTTATAGAATATCCTACTTTAACAAGAGAAAACTTGACTTAAAAGAAATGAATTTTTATGATGAGTAAGAAGGCAAAAAAAGGGAGAAGAAATATGAGCCCACTTATTAGTATTTCAGATTATATCTTTAATAATAAAGAATTGTTGGCTAGTAATATCGTTGATGAGGTAATCAATTCTCTTGATATGGATATACCTCGTTGGGAACAGGAACAAGCTAAAAATATGTATATTGAGTTTGTTACCTTTATAGGAGATTATATTTTAAGTGGTGAGGAGAAAATCCCTGAATCCTTATTAATATGGAGTAAAAAGAATGCAGCAATGGTTTCTCTTGATGGTAATCTATCTACCCTAGTAGTAAGATATCTCCCTACTCGCAATGTAATTACTGACATTCTGACTAATTTAGCAATCAAATTCGATCTTAATTTGAAAGAGCTAAGTAAATTGATTAAACAGGTTAACAGAATGTTAGATATGAGCCTTAACGAAACGGTTGCCAATTATGAGTATCTAGCAAGCGAATACCAAAAGATGTCCCAAATGGAATTAGCAAAGGTCGGAGCACCAATAGTTCCTGTTAAAGAAGGAATAATAGTTTTGCCGTTGGTAGGACACATTGATACATATCGGATAGACTATATGATAGAAAATTTAACTCCTAAAATTGCAGCGCTGGTGTGTTTTACGTAATAATTGATTTTTCAGGGGTATATAAAATCGATAAAGGAAACGTTCAATATATAAACGAGTTGGTCCAAATGATTCGTATAATGGGAATTAGTGTTATGGCGACAGGGGTTTGCCCTGATTTAGCCAAAATGACCATTAATGAAGGAATAGATGTGGCAGCAGATGT
>NZ_JBAEAP010000298.1:0-1685 GCF_056205495.1 Psychrobacillus sp.
TTAACAAATGTTCCAGCATTTCATCAACGAGATACTTTAAAACTTCCTGCAGAAGTAACTACGGGAGTCGTAGTAGACGAAGTATATGAAGGGACACCTGCTGCAAATGCTGGTCTAAAAACCTATGATGTCATCGTAGAAATGGATGGAGAAAAAGTTGAGAACTCCATCGATCTAAGAAAACATTTATATAACGAAAAAGACATTGGTGACAGCTTGGATGTAAAAGTGTATCGCCAAGGAGAAATAGTGGAATTAACATTAACTTTAGAGGACTCCACGCAGTTGTAGACATGTGGATAACTCAAAAGTAGTATCAAAAGTTTTACACAACGAGTATGGAAAGAAAAGCTTGTCTTTCCTACTCGTTTTTTCTTTGTTAAAATAGACTGTGGATAACAAAAGAAAAATTGTGTATAACTATGTTAAGTAATTTTAATTAGAAAGGGTGTTAAATAGTGAGAATATTCAGTTGCGAAACCCATATAAATCACGCTTTAGATATATTTGTAGCAGAAGAAAAAACGTTCCCAATGATGGAGAAAATAAATGAGGAAAAACAGTTATCCACAAGTTGTACCTATTGTAATAATTCTGCAATATATCTTGTGGCTCATGAAAATGATGACACAAGATGTAGATAACTATTGTGGATATGTGGATAAGTGGTGTTAATAACTTGTTTGTAAATGAAATGTAAAGGTGGATAACCTGTGAATATACAAATTATATCAGTAGGGAAGCTTAAGGAAAAATACTTAAAAATGGGGATAGAAGAATATACAAAGAGACTTGGAAGCTACGCTAAAATGGAATTAATTGAAGTCGCAGATGAAAAAGCCCCTGAAAACTTAAGCGATGCAGATATGGAAATCGTGAAGAAAAAGGAAGGGGATCGTATTCTAGCAAAAATCGGAGCAGACACTTATGTCATTGCTCTAGCAATCGAAGGAAAAATGAAAACCTCCGAACAGCTGGCTGCAGATATAGAGTCATTAATGACCTATGGAAGAAGCAAAATAGCTTTTGTAATAGGTGGTTCCCTGGGACTGCATGAAGAAGTCATGAAGCGAAGCGACGAAAAGTTATCCTTCTCCAAAATGACACTACCACACCAGCTCATGAAGCTAGTTTTAGTGGAGCAGATTTACCGAGCATTTCGAATTATGAAGGGCGAACCGTATCATAAGTAAGTGCGTTAGATTCAAATCCCTAAATAGTATCTATACTTATTAAAAATACTTAAGTATATTCAGATGAAATGAATATACTTAAGTATTTTATTTAAAGGGAGAATTTCAGAAATTTGTAGGGAAAAGACGTGGAAAAGCTTGTTTATGATGAATCTAAGATATTCTAATTATTGGAAGCAGATGAAACATGTAAGAAACAGTATAAGTAAGGAGGGTTAGATGATCACCAGGATTCACTAACAAGTATAAAAAAATATGTTGTAAATAAGAAACCACATGATAACATTACGAATAAGCATACTAAAAAAGTATTTTACCTTTTCACATCATCTCCTAATCGTATAAAACTTAGTATTTATAGAATGATTCTATCGGAGGATTTCTCATTATGAGCTATAACCTAATACTTTCTTCTATTTTATTTCTTTTCATCTTTTGCTTCATGCTGTTGCTAAACTACGCTTGGCAAAATAGAGAAATACCTATTTCGAT
>NZ_JBAEAP010000299.1:0-1869 GCF_056205495.1 Psychrobacillus sp.
AGATAACTTACTTTTAGAAAGAAGAAGCAAGTTCATTGGTAACGATTAAACAGTTGCCCGAACAATATAGTAAGAGTTCGTTATAGGTAAGCCATTCGTCTCATGGAAACCAAAAATCTCCGTAATCTCTTTTAAGTTTTCATTTATAATTTTCTCTGTCACGATTGGATGCTGTCCAAAACATCTTTTATTTATGATATCCATAGGACTGTGTAGTATTTCTATATTGCTCACCGTTTCTATTTCCCATTTCTCAAAGTTCGCTGTCTGTAATCTTTTTTCTATAGCATTTAATGTTGAATCTTTTGGTAACTTGGCTTGAAAGAGATTTGGAAATAAAATAGGCAGTTCCTTGTCCATATCATCACCAGGATGCAATCCGAGTACAGCTCCACCTTTTTTTACGGTTTTCGTCAAAGCAAAATATCCCGAAGTGGGCCCTTTCCGAATATATGCACAGTCAAATTCATCCTCTGAAAAGGGCAACTCTTTTTTCGTTCTACCTAGCACGAACGAGACATTCTCAGGCTTTTTTCTTTTTCCCTGTTCAATAAAGAGGTTAGTTACATCAAATCCTACTATTTCTTTTGCAATAGGGCTACATTCGATAGCAAATTCTCCATGACCACATCCAACATCTAATACTTTTTTAGACGCAATCATTTTTCTAACCTCCTCATCGAAAAGTATTTCTCCATTAGGTTTTAAAATAGTAGAATTCCATGAATAAGTATATTCACCTTGTTGTTTGCCAAGCTGGTTGTACCAATCGAATGAATGAGGTTCAATCCATTCTGCAAACAGAGTTGGATTTAATAATGCCATAAAATACCCTCCCTATATTGTTAACTGCTTATAGTGACACTAATAGTTGAGCTTACCTAATTGGACGTGACTCTTTCCTAAAAAAAGAAGCGCTAATATTTAGCACCTCTTTTTAAACTGGTATAGTCAGTGTGAACGTCGTTCCTTTACCCTTCTTACTTTTTACTTCTACATTTCCTTTTAGCTTGGAGATTGTACCATAAACCATCAGCATACCAAGACCAGTCCCCTCTTTTTTATTAGAGTAATAGGGCTTCCCTAACTGACTTATTTCTTCTGAAGACATCCCAATCCCCTGGTCTTGAATGGTTATAACAATATGTTTTCCGAGTTGTACAGCTTGGACAAGAAGAACTCCCCCCTTGCCCTTCATCGCTTCGATGCCATTCTTTATTAAGTTAATAATGCATTGTTTCATTTGATTGGAGTCAAACTTAATCTTCGCTGTGTTCTGAAACTCAAGAACGATTTCCACTTCGTTAAATTTTGCAAATGGCATCATAATATTTTTTACATATACGAGCTCCTCTTCCATAGTAGACTGAACCATATGGACAGATTGTGGCTTAGCAAATGCTAAATAATCATTTAAAATGCCTTCTGCTCTATTCAACTCTTTTAGAGAATATTCTATATAAACTTTGTCGTTTGGTGTAATATCCTTTGAAACGCTTAACAATTGTAAAAAACCATTAGTCACTGTGAGCGGATTTCTAATTTCATGAGAGACACATGCTGATAGCTCGCTCATCACATGCAATCGCTCAGAACGAAGAAAATTATCTCGCTGTTTAATATTGGACAGAACCTTTTCAATCATAATCATATTAAATAGCATTATAACTGCATAAGTAACAATAACATAACCAACAACATTCCAATATTCGGAATTCAGCGTTTCAAAATAGGTGGATAACGAAATTAAGTAAGTCAAACCGTTTAGTAATACTATTATTATACCTGTAATTATTCTGTTTTTAGGAGATAGACTAATAAACTTTTTATGCACCAGAGGAATAATAATAAAAGCCAATGTTGAAAAAA
>NZ_JBAEAP010000300.1:0-14378 GCF_056205495.1 Psychrobacillus sp.
AAATGATGGGTCTGATTAATGGGATTCGCTAGTAAGGAGTAATTTGTATGACAGAAGAAGTAAGATCTTCTAGCAGACAACAGCGTAGGCTAGAAAAAGCACAAACGCAACCAAATAAGAAAGAATCAGCGAATGATTCAACAGAGCAAACGAAACAAACTAAATGGGTTCAAATTCGTATGTTTCCAATCTGGCTGCGCATCCTAATTGTTGCGGCTCTTATAGCAGTGGCAGTAGCCGCTGGACTTATGGTCGGCTACGGAGTAATAGGCGAAGGCGAGCCAAAGGATGCGCTCAAATGGGAAACGTACCAGCATATATTTGACATTAAAGACGGTAAATAATTGGAGGGCGATTCCATGCTAACAACTGAGCAAATACAAGCTATTCTACCTCATCGATATCCATTTTTAATGGTAGATCGTATTTTAGAAATAGAAGAGGGTAAACGAGCGGTAGGATTAAAAAATGTAACGATTAATGAAGAATTCTTTAATGGTCACTTTCCTGGATATCCGGTAATGCCAGGCGTTCTTATTGTGGAAGCGCTAGCCCAAGTTGGAGCAGTGGCAGTATTACAAATTCCTGAAAACAAAGGAAGACTCGCTTTCTTTACAGGAATAGATAACTGTCGTTTCAAACGCCAAGTGAAGCCAGGCGATCAACTGAAACTTGAAGTGGAGCTGACTAAGCTTCGCGGACCGATGGGTAAAGGACACGGTATTGCGACAGTAGATGGCGAGCTTGTTTGTGAAACAGATATCCTGTTTGCACTAGGACCTGTACAAAATAACATTTAATCGTATTATTCCACCTCCAGTATAAGTATATACAATTTCATTTTTGTTGAAAAAAGAGGTAATAATGCCATAGGATAGTTCCTTCTTCTCTTGGATAACCTATCGTAAGTCACATGAAGATTGTGATGACGATATCAAGAAAGGAGGAATTTTTTTATGTGGAAAAAAGCTGTTCCTACTATTGCATTATGTTCGTTTTTATTGGTTGGATGTAATAACGATGAAGCAGTACCATCAAACAACGAAACACCAATGGGAGAGTTAAACAATGGTAATCGTGTGATAACCCCTTCACCAGGTGGAGATACTGGTAACGGTGTTGGAGGTAATGGTGGTGGCGCTGGTACTGGTACTACTGATGGTATGAACGGTGGTATGGGTGGCGAAGATGGCGGTAACCGTGGTATAAATCATGGTGATGACAACGGTACAATGGGTGGAAACAATGGTAATGGTAATTCAACTCTAGACAGAGATAAAGGAACATGGGTAGAAGAACCTACTGTTGATGGCAATGGCCGATAAAAAAATTCTTCACATAAAGAAAAGCTGATTCCAATTGGAGTCAGCTTTCTTTATCTTTCTTTAGGGAAGGCCTTGTTTTCATATCCTTTTCGAATTGTGTTAATAATTCTTCTCCGATTAATCCATCCTCGATTAGCTCTGCCAGTAATGATTCGGCATATTTTCTACGTACACGCTTTAACGTTCCACGAAGCAGGACGGAAAGGTGATCACCAATTTTTTTCACGGAGTATGTCGCTACTTCAAAATGAGCGGGTTCATTTTCCGGGTAAGAGATAACAACCTTTGCGTTAAACAATTCATTCGATGCTTTTAATTCATTAAAGAAATCCTCATGTTTTTGGTCGATAAATAACTCTAAAATCCAAGAACGACTGGTATTCTCTTGGTTAATAACAATACCATCCTCTAATAGAATCGGCAGTTCTTCATTATTACGAATAAGGGATACGGAAATCATTTTAAAAGTTTTCATAGACAATCCACCTTTAGTCTGGCTAATTATTCTCCATTATAGCATAGCGATTCTATGGAAAAAAATAATTATGAAACTAGCAAAATTCTATTTTTGATTTTTAGGAATGAGAAGGAGAATGGGATTGTCGAAAAAGAGGTTTTCAATTTTGGATTTTCGTCTGTAATAACGCCCCAAAACGCTAAAATGCGACTTTGCCAATAATGCTTGTAAAGCTTATGATATGGCTAATGAAGGAGGTGACAGATTGAATACAGTTTCGATAATTGGAAGAATGACGAAGGCTCCACAGCTGAAACACTTATCCGAGGGGAGAGTACAAACAGGATTTGTAGTTGCTGTAAGCAAAGGCTATAAGAGCGAAGAAGCAAATTTTGTCCTTTGTACGATTTGGGGGAAGCTCGCTGAAACAACTGTGAAGTACTGTGGAAAGGGCTCCTTGGTAGGAATTACTGGCCGCTTAAATACGAGATCTTATGAAAAAGTAGAGGGCATAAGAGTATTCGTTACGGAGGTTATAGTGGAGGATATCCGATTTTTAGCTACCAAAAATCGTGACGAAACAGAACAAAGTATAGAAGAAAATAAGCAAGTAGAAAGTGATTTTGAATTTCCAGCAGAACAAATAAAAAAACTTCCAGTGTAAAAATTTGAATGGCCGCAACCAAATCAAATGATACAAGAGAGAAAAAACCTGACCATTCGCTGGCCAGGTTTTTGCTAAAAAAACTTTAAATGGAAAGGGTGAGTAAATCCTTCAAGTCTGCATCCGACATTTCCGTGATCCATTGGCTAGAATGAATCAGTTCCTCAGACAATGCCTGCTTCTCTTCAAGTAGCTTATCAATTTTTTCTTCAATTGTACCAATCGTTATGAACTTATGAACATGAACAAAATTCGTTTGTCCTATACGATAAGCTCTATCTGTTGCTTGGTTTTCAACCGCAGGATTCCACCAGCGATCGGCATGAAGGACATGGCTAGCAGCTGTAAGATTCAGTCCTGTTCCACCTGCCTTCAATGATAGAAGGAAAACTGGGAACTCCTTGGCCTGAAATGCTTCAACCAAATGGTCACGCTGATTTTTTGGCATACTTCCTGTTAGGAAAGGAGCGTCAATTTGGAACAGCTCCGTCAAGCAATGCTGTAGTAAATGACCCATGCCAATGTATTGGGTGAAGATTAGACATTGCTCGCCTCGGGCAGCGATTTCACCAGCCAGAGTCACAATTCGTGCTAGCTTCTCAGAGCGTTCAAGCATATCTTCTGCGTCATCAAAAGGCTCCTTCAAGTAAAGGGCAGGGTGGTTACATAGTTGCTTTAACTTACTAAGCATTTTTAAGATGAGTCCTTTTTTCTCAAAGCCAGAAAGCGTATCCAGCTTACTGACTGTTTCTTGTATGAGAGACTCATACAAAGCCGCTTGCTCGGTAGTAAGGCCGCAGTATTCTCGCTGTTCCAGCTTTTCAGGTAGGTTAAGCAATAATTCTGGGTCCTGCTTCGTTCTTCTTAATAGGAAGGGCTGAATTTTGACACGTAGCTTATGCTTTACAGAGTCTGAGTTATCTCGCTCAATTGGTGCTATATAATTTTCCTGGAACTTACGGAAAGAACCTAAATATCCCTTATGGATAAAGTCGAAGATGGACCATAGCTCAGATAGTCTGTTTTCAACCGGTGTTCCAGTTAAAGCGATATGATGCTTACCAATTAGCTTTCGAATGGCACGTGATTGTTTGGTATGCATGTTCTTGATATTCTGAGCCTCATCAAGTGTAATGCTAGACCATTCTATTTCCTGTAATGCTTCAATGTCCTGCATTGCAGTACCGAAAGTAGTAATGACGACATCTGCTTCTTTGTCTATTTCCCGTGTTCGTGCTGTCCCATAATGAGTTTGAACAGTTAACGATGGAGCAAATTTAGCAAGCTCCTTCTGCCAGTTTCCAAGAACGGAGGTCGGACAGATGATTAAGGATGGTGTCTTTTGTTCTCCGCTTTCATGAACATGGAGCAGATAGGCAATCAATTGAACAGTTTTTCCAAGCCCCATGTCATCTGCAAGACAGGCACCAAACTTTTCATTGCGCATAAAGACAAGCCAGTCTAAACCTAGCTGCTGATATGGGCGAAGTGAGGTTAATAGGTTGGATGATACATCAACCGTAGGATAACCTTTTTTCTCTGAAAGTTGTTCCATTAATACCTTAAGAGATTGCTGCATTTCAAATTGAAATAGTGGATCCTCATCAGACTGCTCGTCATCATCAATGGCTAAAGCAATTTCTTCAGGAATCTCACGGAACAATAACTCCTTAACCGTCCAATTTTCATCCTCGGACTGCTTCATCAACTTTCGGATTTGCTGCATCCATGCAGCATCAATTCGAAACCATTCATTTCCTGCTTGAATATAAGAACGGTTTTCATTGACCATTTTTTGAAATTCATCTGCAGATATTTCGTGACCGTTTAAAGAAAAGTTCCAGTTAAACTGAAGAATTTCATTTAAACCTGCAGCTGTCTTATACGTATTAGCAGTCTTTGCTATTGTTTTTACCTTCATTTTGGATTCCTTGAGGCTCTTCAGCCAGCTCGGAAGGACAACCTCAAACCCAAGAGCCTGTAATTTGATCAAATCATCACGTAAAAATACACGCACTTCTTCATCAGTTAACGGTGAAGAGAAAAAGGTAGATAGCTCTACAGCATCAATTGAGGAAACAAGGGAAAATATTTTATCCTGAGTTTCCTCGATGTAGGTGCTATAATCTCGCCATTTGTCAGGCAGTGCTTCCTTAATAGGTGATGTCTTTTTACGGTAGGCAGGCGTCCAATAGACACTGCTTTTCTTACCGCGAACAACTGTCTCTATTAACCATGTGTCATCTGCTTCATCTGGCTCAGATAGACGTAAGGCAACCAATAGATTCGGATGATTCGACTGGGATTTTATCGGCCAGCCGCCCTGCTGGAAGAAAGGCATTAAGGCAGGTAAATCCTCCATAGTCAGCCCGGCCTGGAACAGCTTCTGCTGAATGGCATGTTGGACAAGCTGCTTTCCTCGTTCTTCAAGCGGAGCCGAAACCTCTAAGTTATTCTCCTTTAGCTCGACTGTGTTCCAAAGGTCAGGTGAACTCCAAACGCCTCCAGCTTCTTTAAACGTCGTTAGCCACTCTTGAGCAGACTCATTTGCCGCAGAAAAGGTAATAAAAGGATGCCCTTCGGAAGAGAAAATCTCCATTACCTCTACTGGAGAAGCAACTAATACGTTTTCCTCAATTTGTGCATTGAGTCCAAAAAAGCTTTCACGATGATTTAAGTAGAGAGCCTCGACCCATTCTTGAATGGAAGCTGCATTTGTAGATAAAAGAAAGCTTCCATTTGCTGCTTGTTCGATATATAGAGAAAATTCTTTTGTAATAGATAAAGGCTTATTCATAATGGCAGGTTTCCTTTCTCTATTTCTTGTTGCAAGGCGCGAAGTCGGCGATACTTTTCACGAACACTTTCTACGTAAGCATTCCAATAGTCAATTTCGTTTGCTTTCTTCGCCACCTGTTTCATTTTCTTCCAAACGCGAACAGCTTGCTTGTAGCTGTATCTGTTTTTTTCTTGGATATAACGCATGGCATAATGATGATAAAGTGGAAGAAGTACTTCAGGAGCCTCCTCTCTTACAACCGCTAAACCACAGGACTCCGTATACTCTAGTGAAGAGTTGGTAGCCTGGTGAAGCGCCATCCATTCTTTATACCGCTTCTGTTCGATTAGTAAACCGGAGTATGCCTGGATCCCGTATAAACCAAAAGATAAATATAGCTTTTCCAGTTCCTCTGTTGTTAAGTCCACTTGGTTGAATAGTATTTGCAGTCTTCTAATGAGCATAACCTTTGCTGGATGTTGAATGACTTCTGTTAAATAATAGGAGATATGAGGCAATAGCTTTCTGCTCAGCTCATTTACTAAATCCTTGTTGGACGCATGAAGGGCCTTTTCACTAACCTCTACCCACTCTAGTAGCTGGTTTCTATCCATATTCTCCGCTGCTTCCAAAAGCTCATCAATCATAGATAGGGTAAGATAGAAATATGGCAGCACCATATTTAACATGAGTCCATCTTCTTCTATAGTAAGCTCCTGCAGGTATTTAACCTCTTGCATACGAGTAGCCTTATCTGTTACAAGAGCATCCCAGAAAGCCAAGTATATGTGCTTTCGGTAATAGATAAGCCCTTCCTCCTCATAGTAAAAGGAACGTATAATTTCCATCATTCGATCGTAAAACGGATCCGCTGCGAACATTCTAGGTTTTGCAGCTAGTTGGGACAGACTCTCATCTAAATCCTCCGTATAGTTTGTTAAAAACTGATACACTCGGTTGCGCATATTAGTTTCGGCATATTCATTAAAATAAAACCAGGCACGTTGCAGAATACCTAGCTTGACATACACATCAAAAATAGGTTGCCATTCTCGCTCGAATGGTCGAGATTTTCGAACCTGAGCTTCTAGATCATGGATTGCAAATTCTAACAAATAGAAGCTCGTTGGCGGGTAACTTGAGATAAACTTTCGGAAAAAATTATCGATAATTAAATCCCAGTTTTTCGGATTTCTTTCATTGGAAAGTAACGATAGTTGTAAATGCTCCGAGTTAGATTTCCAATTAGAAACCCAATCCGATAAGGAAAAGTTTTGTTGATATAGGTAAAAAACCGCTGCAACAATATGTCTACATGGCTTTTGCATTTGGCAAGGACAATGAATGAGGTCTACCATCGGCAAATATTTAACCTCAATATTTGTTACGTCTCGGATAACAAAATCTACCCGGTTTTCGGACAGGGAATAATTTGATATGGATACCGCACCGTTACGTACAAAAAAGGTTGCTCTTCTTACGAGTTCCTCATCTTCTGTGACTGTCGGATTTAATTTCTCTTCTATATTTCTCATCGATGTATCTATATATTCTTTATAATGACGAGCTAATTTTTGATACGAAGTTAGGTTCAAACAAATCTCTCCTAATAAAAAAGGCTTTCCTTCCATTATACGTTTAAACCTGCTCGAATAAAAGCCAAAGGGAGAGCAAAACTGTTTCCGAGAGAAAAAAGCAAAATAAAAAGCCTCACTAGTATTGAAAAAAGTGAGGACCTTACTCTGTTTTTAATTTCTTTATATACCGCTTGAGCTCTTTGTCATCGTTAGAATGCGATTTAATATCCATCACTAACTCACGGAACTCTTTCAGGTGCTGTAGTGGTGCTATGTTTTCCTCATAAAAGGACTCTAAGTATCTTGCTCGGCTTTCTCGCGCCTCTAGTCCAGGGTTCTTACTTTTAGAAGGCTTGCCCATCAGCATATGTAAAAAATCATCCTTTGGTATGGCATAAACCTCCTGGATTGTCCCCAGTAAGCTAATAGGGATTGCTAAATCACCTTTTTCATACTTAGACAATGCAGAATGATCAATACCCATTCTTTTAGCAGCTTCCATTTGAGTAATATCTAATTGTTCACGGTACGCCCGGATATGCTCGTAAAAGGCCATATAATCCCTCCTCTACAATGCCACAAGAATAACGAAAAGAGAGAAGGTTAGATTAAAAATCGCCAAATTGGAGATTAATGTAATTATTTTGATGTAATGCAGTATAAAAGTATTATAGGACAATTTACTTAAGAAAGGAGAGGAAAGTAGTAGAAAGAATCCAAGTATTTATCCCTTTGTTGTATGATTCTTTAGATGGTTATTCGAAGAATGGTTTAAATCGTGTGAAGCTAATTGGAGTAAAAAAGCAAAATGTACAATACATTGTAGAAAGTCCTAAAAAAGATATGAGGCATATACCTTTAATCGTATCGGAATATTTCAGCATCTATGATCTTCAGCTAGACTTTAACCGAAATATGCTTCTGTTCTATATAAATTGTGTGAAAGAGGTATCAAGAGAGGAAATCCTACAAAGGATTTTTGATGCTATTTTAGTAGAATATAGTGCGGAAAGATATGGTTTTTTTATATGCCCTAGAGGAAAAAGGAAGATAGAGAGTGCATTGTAAATTAAATAGAAATATTTTAATAGCGAATGCATTTAGCGTTCGCTTTTTTGGCTAAATACACTACACGAAAAAAAGATATTATGATATACTACAATAAATCAGAAAATTCAAAAAGGATAGGAGGGGATGGAATGTTACTTGTACAATTAATGAAGCCTTTTTATACTCAGCTGGAAGGGGATAGGATCAAGCTGGTCTTCGCCTATCAATACTTTTCCTTGCGTAAGGACGATGAGCTTTTTGACTTCATACCTGTAGAAGGAAAAGAGATCATAGTTAACGCTAACTCGTTACAAGTCGAGAACCTGTCCGAAGTATTTGTCTTCCAAAAAGGAAATCGTTTTATTCGACTTCCTCTATACCAACTCCTATTAGTCTCTGATATTCATGTACACCTTCAGACCATTATTAATGCAAACAATGTAGACGAGTCTAGCTCGATGCTATTAGAAGGAACACAAGAAATTATAGACCATTTAGAAAAAGAAAACTTCGAACGAATGATAGATTATGCATTACTCCATAAAGATGCAGCTCTTTTTAGAGAACTACAAGATTACAAAGACACATACGGAGGACATCATGTCGACTAATCTCATACCTTGAAAACACCTTGCGAAAATTATATTTCCAAGGTGTTTTTTTCATGGCTAAATTACTGAAAGGACGTAAACAAATGAAGAAGAATAACAAATGTACTTGACCCCACTATTCCAAACAAAATATCCTCCCAATTAAAACCTAACTTAGCCATATTCATAAACCTCCCAAGTATAAGTAAAAAGCAATTTATTACGGGTGTCTTGTATTACGGGTGCCTGGCACCTGCAATAGATCTGTAATGCATGTGTAATATATACCCAATGTTTTGGAGGTTAGACAGTGTTTTGAAAATTATTTTGTTATATTTTAGGTGGGTGGGTCGATATAAAGGATAGTAGAGTGGATGGGGGTTAGAGGATGCTAGGTAAATGGAATGCGACGGGGTTATCTATTCTTCGCAATATGAATCAGCATTGGTCGGTTGCTAATCGGTCGATGGAACGTCTTTCCTCTGGTTATCGGATTAACCGTGCTGCGGATGACCCGGCTGGTCTTGCTATTTCGGAGAAGATGAGGGCACAGATTAGAGGTCTTGGTCAGGCGGCTCGTAATATTCAGGATGGTATTTCGTTGTTGCAGACAGCTGAGGGAGCACTTAATGAGACACATGCTATACTCCAACGTATGCGAGAGCTAGGGGTGCAGGCTGCGACCGATACATTAACGGATGAGGATCGTAGCTTACTTAATATTGAGTTTGAGGAATTGAAAAAAGAGGTCACTAGAATCTCCAAGGATACTAATTTCAATACGAAGACTATGCTTGACGGCACTAACAACTCCATTAACATTCAGGCAGGGGCAAATGCAGGACAGTCTATTGAGCTCCTCTTTGGAGATATGTCGGGAGGAAGTCTTGGCTTGGATGATTTGTCGATTTCCTCAAGAGCTGATGCAGAAGATTCAATCGGTGGATTAGATGATGCTATTAACAAGGTTTCTCGGGAAAGATCTCGAATGGGGGCATACTCGAATCGATTGGAGCATGCCTACAATAACGCGGTTAATATGGAAGAAAACTTAACTGCAGCGGAATCTCGTATACGTGACGCGGATATGGCAAAGGAAATGATGGCACTAGTGAAAGCTAATATACTAATGCAGGCGGGTCAATATGTACTTAGCATGCACTTACAACAGGCTCAATCTGTGCTGCAACTCTTAAATTCACACAAACAATCGTGAGAATCGACTTCACGGTTGTTTTATTTTGCCGTCTTCTTTGTAATAAAATAGAAGCTTTGTAACCAAATATATACAAGAAATTTTAGCCATTCACAATTATTTACGTTAAGATAGGTTTATAGATTATAGAAAGAGGGAAAAAGGTATGAGGAAGGTCTCGGGATTAACTACATTTGTATTCCTATTAACATTATTACTTGCACCCATGTACACATGGGCAGCCCCAATTGATGAAGTCAGGCAACTGGTCAAGGAATATTACAAAGGAGAGCTCCAGTCTAACATAACAGAACTGGATTCCATAGAATCCATAGTGGGGCAGTTAGATCCTTACTCTACCTACTTTACAAAGGAAGAGTTTGAAAGATACACAGATTCGATAAACAATAAACCCACTGGTATCGGGATCTCAATTGAAGAGCATGAAAAAGGCATCCAAATAGTGAGCACGTTTGATGGTGCTCCAGCAAAGGAGGCTGGCATCGAGCCGGGAGACATTATTCTTTCTGTGGATGGAAATTCTACGGAGCGCATGTCTGTACAACAGGCTTCCTCACTAATCACAGGAAAAGCCGGTACAAAGGTTAACATAGAAGTGTTAAAGATTACAGGACAAAAACAGTCATACATATTAACAAGAAAAAGCTTTCAGGTTCCAGTTGTTTCTACTGAAATGTTATATGGAAACGTTGGCTATATAAGCATCAACTCATTTTCAGAGGATGGCGCTTCCTTAGTCATTGCAGCAAAGGAGCGACTTGCAAAAAAAGGTGCGACCTCATATATTTTAGATCTGCGCAATAATGGCGGGGGGTATGTAAACACTGCAGAGGAGCTTATTGGTTTATTTCCAAATAGTCCTCATGCGTATATGCTAATGCTGAAAAATCAGGTAGGGTTAGTAAAATCGATTCCGCAAAAGGATTTATTTCCTAATAACACAAAGGTACTGATCAATGGCTATAGTGCAAGTGCCTCTGAAATGACTGCAGCTGCCCTGTCAGATCAGAAATCAGCTACCCTCTACGGTCAACAGACTTATGGTAAAGGCTCTATGCAGTCGTTTTATGCATTGTCGGATGGGTCTTACCTAAAACTGACGGTGGCCGAATTCGCAGGTCCTAAAGGCACCGTTGTGAATAAAACAGGGGTGCAGCCCCATGTGAAGACCAAAGAGGGAATGGAGCTTGAGAAGGCCCATTTAGATACGATTTTAGAAAGCTATCCATCTTATAAACGATTATCTAAACTAGAAAATGTGGAGCAGACAAAACAATTCACTATTACATTTTCAGAAGCTATTCAGCTGAATAAAAAAGAGGGAATCGAATTGATCGCATTAGGTGATGCCAAGAAAATCCCTATGAAAGTAGAACAAAAATCTACCAATCAAATAAAAGCAATACCGACAAAAATAGAAAAAGGAGCAGCCTACTTACTACTGATCCACCCTACCTTCCAATCTTCGAAAGACATTCAGATGGAACAAGGTGCTTACGTCGAGGTAACTGTTCAACAATAAGAGGGGGAACACTTGGTGTTTTTTGAATTTAGATTTTGGAAATATCTTTTCCATCAGCAAGACTTGGCGAACTCATTAAAGGATGCGACATTGCGCGATTTTAAGGGACGTGTATGGATGGTCGCTTTGTTAGGGGTGCTTCTTTTTGCACTTCGCGATATATGGGGGATGCATACAGAAGGATTGACGACTTTATTTGCAAAGGGATTTGGAGAAACCTATATTATTGCTAGGATTGTATCCTTAATAGGAGCCATTCTTTGGTCACTTGTCTACATGGCATTTTATTTTTTCCTCATTTCTTACGTGCTTCATAAGCTAACGAACGTAGACTTATCTAAAGTTGCAGTGTTGCAACTATTTGTTGTCGGACTTCTTTTATTGGAAAAGGCATTTGTCTTTGTTTTATACGCAATCGTTGGTTATACAACAGACTTTTCAGTACTATCGTTTGGACCACTGGCAGCGGTGTTTTTAGATAATGATTTTTTTGTTTACTTCTTTAATGAATTAAGTCTAATTACTGGCTTAATCATTGCGATTCAGTTTCAGTTCCTGCGTAACTACACCGAATTGTCGACTCGTAATCTAATCATTATCTTAATAGCGATTCCTATAGTACTGGCTTTATTAGTAGCAGGCTTTGAAGTTCTTCCTATTGAAACATGGATTGAAGGGGGGCAAGCCGTATGAATAAATGGTTAGTAATAGGAGTTTCTATTATTGTTTCTACGTTTATAGCAGCAAACGCAATTTTGCTGTTCGAGGAAAATAGTGAGATTGCGAGAACGTACTACTTAAAGGATCATGAAACAGTTCAAACGAATACATATTCCAAGGAGCTAGAAAAAGAGTCAGTTGTAGTACCGACGGATGCAGTTACGGTGACTGTCGATGTGGAACGAGTAAGTAATTTAGCGGTCTCAGAAGGTGAAGAAATAGGTGCTGACACCGAGCTGGCCCAGCTAAAGCCAGATTTTGCTGAAGAGCAACGAGGCATATGGGAAACCGAGGTACAGGCCTATAGACAGGAACAAATGCAGTTAAATCAAATTATAAGTGACCTAGAGTATGAAAAATCTAATACAGAAGGGTCTTACACGGATACAGACACAGCTACTAGTAATACGAACGATGAGGTAACAGATGTCAATGTCCAGGTGGATGTTCAGCTTTCCCAAGACGGAAGCTATTCACAGGCTATCGGAGCAGCAAAGCAAAAGCTTGCGGAGGTAGACCGTCAGCTACAAATCATGGAAGCTCAGCTAAACCAGGAGCCAGGCGCAATGTCACTGCTTAGCCCAATCGCAGGAACCGTTGGGTCGATTGAGAATAAAGACGGCAAATACTTTATAGAGATATACTCCGTAGAGAAATCCTTGCTTACCTTCGTGCCTGAGAAAGAATGGCATAAGCTAGAAGCAGGAATGCTAGTGCGAAATTATTCCTCACATAGCGAGTCCATGGCAGAGGGAACGATTGCTGCAATCACACAAGTACCTGCAAATGGCTCTCCTTGGCTTTCGGCATATAAACAATATGACTCGCAATCAACGGAACCACTATACGAGGTGATGATCCAACTAAACGAGCAGCCAGAACCGTTACCGTTTGCTGCTAACATGAATTCTGCTATCACAACAGAACAAGCAGAGAATGCTGTAACCATAAAAAGAGAATGGCTTTTAAACCCGACAAAGGAACAAGCCGATCTTTACGTGTTAACTCCTGAAGGGAAGATTGCACGAACTGCAGTAAATACTCCATTCCATTTAAACAAGCATGCTGTCGTATCAACAGGACTTGAAAATGGCATGATCGTTCTAGACGATGAACCTAAAGCCGAGAAGGCTCCAGCCTTCCTACCGTTCCCGTTGGAAACACCATCATGGACGAGCATTAAGGCAGTTAGCTGGAAGGATTACGTTAAATACCTGACGTATAAATAATGGTATTCTATTAAACTAATAAGAGGATGTATGTTCACTAGGTGAGCATACATCCTCTTTTTTTGATTAAAAGTGGTTGACCCGTTGCGGGATTATTACAAGTGCCTGGCACCTGTAATAATTTATTGGGTGATTGTAGTAATTTATAGCTGGATTGTTGTAAATCTGGGGTGGCCAGCGTGGCTTGGGTTTGATTGTAGTAAAATATCGGTGGATTGTAATAATCTATTGGGTGATTGTAGTAATTTATGCTTTGATTGTTGTAAATCAGAGCCGGCCAGCGTGGTTTGGGTTTGATCGTAGTAAAATATTGGTGGATTGTAGTAAAGTAGCGATGGATTGTAGGAAACTACCCTCGAATTGTCGTAAATTTTTCTCGTCCGACCGATGCTTGGGTTTGATTCCTATCTTAATCTATCAAAAACGATTACTAATACTTAACATATTAATATTACTTCGCTATACTAAAGATTAATCTAAATTGAAAGTAAGGCGAATAACTATATGAACAACCAGTGGAAAATTTACGGTATACTCGTACTCGTTATGTTAATATGGGGCGCTAATCTTCCGATGCTTAAATATTTGATCGCAGAGGTATCCCCAGTAACCCTGACCGCCTTCCGTATTTTTACAGCTGGTGTTACAGTTTTTCTTATTTTATGGAAAATGAAAATGATTCGAAAGCCTTCGAAGCAGGAATGGAAATATATTGCGATAGGGTCTTTGACTAACGTAGTAATCCATCACTATTTCTTGAATATTGGGCTCTCAGTTACAAGTGGAACACACGGAGCACTGATCTTAGGGACGGGGCCGATGCTTACAGCGATAGCAGGAGCATTTATCCTAAGGTATTTTCCTTCTTTGATTCAATGGCTAGGTCTGGTATTAGGGATAATTGGAGTGAGCCTTTCTGTAGTAGGTGGTGGTGACTTAGGTGGCTCTGCCATCGGAGACTTCTTTGTATTCCTTGCTATACTTGCACAGGTCATGAGCTATATGGTGATAAGTAAGGCTGCAAGAACATTGGACCCAAGACTGCTGACAGCATATATGCTTGTAATCGGCTCATTTATATTAATGATTATCAGCTTTATACAGGAGCCAGGAGCAATTGTTCAATTTACAGAAGTAGATCCAATATTCTGGTTGATTTTCTTTGCCTCTGCGATTCTAGGCACAGCAGTCGGTCATATGCTATACAACTACTCGATAGGCCAAGCGGGTGCAACTAAATCAGCGATAT
>NZ_JBAEAP010000301.1:0-3590 GCF_056205495.1 Psychrobacillus sp.
AAATGGAAGCTAATTTAGTTACCCCTATCCAGTATTATAATAATTCAATGGTAAAGACTACGCATTCCAATTTCAATTCAAGAGATATTCCGCTAATTGGGCTTATTTATAGGGAGGTATAAACATGGTTCCAAAAATAAACCTTTTACCTCAAATGGAGAGAAGAAAAAGTAATTCCATGTTAGTGTTAATAATTGGTATTATTTTAATCGTAACAGTTCTTTTATGGTTTTTTATTCAATACATGAGTTTAAAGGGTGATATAGAGCTTTTAGAAAGTGAAGAAATTTATTCGATAGAAGAAAAGACGGACCTAGCAGATTATATGTCTAATGTGGATCTTTCATCGGAAGGAGATTTCCCTTCCTCTGTAGCTTTTGCAGAAGCTATTTCTTATCCCGTTAGTCCCTTACTTATAGAAGTAGATACGTTAATAGAGGAGCATACTTACTTAAGACAGTATGGATTTTTAGAACAAGGAATGACGCTAATGGTGGATGTAGGAACATTAAGCTCTCTATCTTATTTGGTTACCAATCTGTTAAATAGTGAGTATTTTATAGATGCGAAAATTGAAAGTATCGGTAACTTTAACCCAAGTAATGCTACTGAAAACAATGAAGTACATTTTAATATAATCCCTAGGTATTCAGCTACATTAACTTTAGAAATAGATACAGGTTACATAAGAAATGGGGGTGGAACTCCTTGAATGAATTAGTTAGCAATAAAAGAAACGCTTATTTAATAATAGGGGCCCTTGTCTTGTTATTGTTATTTGCTATCTATTATTTTATTATTTCTCCACTAAAGGATGAAAAATATTCGAAAGAAATATCTGTCGAAGTACTTCAGGGGGAAGTGGCTTCATTAAAAGAACAATATAATTCGTTTCAAGCTTCAGTTGTAAAGGTTGATAATGTATTTGCCTTAGAGTCTAAAGTTCCATACGAACGTGAACTAGATGAACTATTGCTATCTTTAGAGCAAGTGGAATTGATTAGTGATTCTAAGATTGAAGCTATAGAATTTAATAATTATGATGGGATACTTGATCAAATGCAGCTGGAGCTATACCAAGAAGGTAGTATGGAAGAAGACGTAGCTGCTTCAGCAGAGGGTACTGAAGTAGAAGGAGAATCAGACTCAGTAGATAGTACTGAGGAGGCGTTAGAGGAGCCTCCTAGTTCACCTGTAGCTGATGTGCCTTTACCAGCTAATTTGAAGCTTATTACCTTCAATGTATCTGTCCAAACTAAAAATTATGAGCAGTTAGTTCTTTTAATAGAAGAAATTGAAAATTTAGAGCGAGTAGTGAGAGTAGATCAAATTACGATGAATGCTCCTGGCGAACAAGAGCTGCTAAATGAAGAATCACCTACTGCTACCTCAGCTACTATTCAATTGACTACATTCTTTCATAAGGAATGATTCATCTAACATTTAAAATATAACTAGATAGGGAGTCTATCTATGTCGATATCTCAATTGTGTATTTATCTAGCCGTGTATATTATGCCGGCTTTATATTTGTTTGGCTTAGCTTGTGTGGTGCTAATACAGCAGTCCAGGAGATTGGAAAATAGATTGATTACGGCTATTTTAGTGGCCTACAGTTTCCTTTATTTTGGGGAGTTTTTTCGGCACCTGTTACCGATTGAATATAGTTCAACCGTTTCTGGTATTGGTCTTGGTTTAATTGGTTTGTTGGTGGTGTGTCTTACTCTCCATTTGTATATACACGTTTCCAACTTGTACATATATATCCCGCGCATCGTGTATCCTTCCGTCCTTTATGTGCCTTTTTTGATCATGCTAGTGGCTCAAGTTTTACATTGGAGGACCATTCCATTTATTTCACATGAGTCAAGGGGCTTCTGGTACGTGCCTATTTATAATAAGGAATATTATATGGTTTTGACGTCATCCGCTATGTTGAATCTTATAATGGTATTTATTTTAATTATAGGTTTGCGAAAGACCGTGAATTTACAACAACGCAAGCTATTAAAGTTTTTAATGGTTTGTACATTGGTTGTGTTTACTTTAAAGGCTTCTATGGGTTATCTAAATTTCGGTGAACATATACCTCCCTATACATTCCTAATCGAAGGAATTGTTTTCTCAATTTTTATATCTTTTTCCTTCCTGCATAACGATTTACTGCCAAACATCTCTCGGCGGTATCGAACCTTATTTGATATCAGTCCTATCCCAATCATGATATTAGATAATAACTTGGATATTTTAGAAATAAACAAGCAAGGTAAGTTTCTGTTGAATATCAGTGATCCTACGGATATGAATTTGATGAGATATGCGCGAACCAAGCATAATAAAAAGCTTCTCCGGAAACTAATTGAACAACTTCAGCTAAAAGGTACACTACGAGACTATTCTTTGGCGCTAGATAATCTATATCTTGATGGACGAATACACATCTCCATAGATGCCAAGTACGTGGTTACTGGAAAGGAAAAAATCTACTACGCTATGCTTAGAGATGTCACGAGCGAGGTTGAAAAGGAAAAAATGATTATGCATATGGCCTATCATGATGTCTTGACCGATTTACATAATCGAGCTTTTTTTGTCACGCATATTAACAAAAAAATAGTAGAACTGTCGCAGAAGAAAGCTGGAGAGGCATACTTTGTTTTACTAGATTTAAATCAATTTAAGATTATTAACGATAGCTTTGGTCATTCGGTTGGTGATCAAGTCCTGCAGTATACTGCTGAAGTATTAAAAGATGCAACGAATAAAAACGATTTGGTAGCCCGTTTTGGTGGAGATGAGTTTGTTTTATTTTTAGATGACTTTAATACCCGTGAAGACTTTGAAGTATGGCTATCTCGATTAAGAATGACATTTAAGGAAAAAAACTTTATTTATAACGATATCCATATAAAGGTTATACCAAGTATTGGGATAGCCTACTGCCCTCTGCAGGGAGGTTCCTTTGAGGATCTTTTTCATGTAGCTGACCTCAATATGTATGCGGATAAAGAAAGTTTAAAAAGTAGGAAATAAGGTGTTTGAATGGAAATCGTAATCGCAATATTTGTATTTATATATGGTTTAGTGCTTGGTTCTTTTTATAATGTTGTGGGACTAAGAGTGCCTAAAGGTGAATCGATTGTTCGTCCGCCTTCTCATTGCACGATATGTGATCGCAATTTAACGGCTAAAGACTTGGTGCCCGTCTTATCCTATGTTTTTTTGAAGGGAAAGTGCCGCGGATGTGGTACTAAAATCCATTGGGTTTACCCAGTCATCGAGCTAACTACAGGTGTATTATTCACATTTGCATACTTCCAACTAGGTTTTACGTGGGAGTTCTTTGTTTCGCTATTGTTTATTTCTTTATTAATAATCATTACAGTTTCCGATATTGCGTATATGCTCATCCCTGATAAAATACTTTTATTCTTTTTAATTCCACTAATTATTAGTCGCTTTATCTCACCTTTAACTCCTTGGTGGGACAGTGTAGTCGGAGCAATTGTTGGATTTGGAATATTACTCTTAGTCGCTATGGTGTCGAAAGGTGGCATGGGTGGTGGTGATATCAAGCTGTTCTTTGTTAT
>NZ_JBAEAP010000302.1:0-5001 GCF_056205495.1 Psychrobacillus sp.
TGATTTGTACATTTTCCAGTTTCCTGCGATTACTTGTTTACGCATAATAAAATCTCCTCCAATTACTTATCGTTTAGTGCCGATACGCCTGGTAAGTCCTTACCTTCCATAAACTCTAAGGAAGCTCCTCCACCAGTTGAGATATGGTCCATTTTATCTGCTACATCAAATTTTTCTACTGCAGCGGCTGAGTCTCCTCCGCCGATGATCGTATAGCCAGCAGTTTCAGCCATCGCAGTCGCAACACCCTTCGTTCCGTTTGCAAAAGCATCCATTTCAAACACACCCATCGGTCCATTCCAAATGATCAGCTTGCTGTCTTTAATGACTTGATCATACAGCTTTACTGTTTCAGGTCCGATGTCCAAGCCCATCCAGTCGGAAGGAATTTGGTCTACCGGCACGACCTTCGTGTTGGCATCCTTTGAAAACTCATCCGCAACGACTACATCGATCGGTAGATAGAAGTTCACGCCTTTTTCCTTCGCCTTTTCAAGGAAGGACTTCGCTAGGTCGATTTTGTCTTCCTCTAAAAGAGAGGTACCAATTTCATGGCCTTGCGCCTTCGTGAACGTATAGGACAATCCACCACCGATTAGGATATTGTCTACCTTGTCCAATAAATGATCGATGACACCGATTTTATCCTTTACCTTCGCACCACCAATGATCGCCGTGAAAGGACGTTCAGGTGTGGATAAAGCCTTTCCTAGTACATCTAATTCCTTTTGCATCAAGAGTCCAGATACTGCTGGTAAAAGCTTCGCAATACCTTCTGTTGTTGCATGCGCACGGTGAGCTGCACCGAATGCGTCATTGACATACACATCTGCTAACGCTGCAAACGCTTTTGCTAGCTCTGGATCATTTTTCTCTTCTCCAGCGTGGAAGCGTACATTTTCTAATAAAACAATATCGCCCTCATTCATTGCTGAGATCGCTTGTTCTACTTGTTCTCCAATTGATTCATCTAATTTAGTTACAGGCTTATTCAATAGCTTAGCTAAATGCTCGCCAACCTTTGTCAAACGTAGCTCTTCCTTTACTTCCCCTTTTGGGCGACCCATATGGCTTGCAAGAATCACTTTCGCTCCTTGCTCGATTAAATATTGGATCGTAGGTAGTGCCGCACGAATACGAGTATCATCTGTAATGGCACCGTCTTCTACTGGTACATTGAAGTCTACACGACAAAAGACGCGTTTTCCCTTTAACGTTACATCGCTCATTGTTTGTTTTTCCTTCATGAAATAAGCCTCCTTATGTAATTGAATTGCCTACTAAAAAAAGAAGGAGCAAAAGGGGTAACCTTTGCTCCTTTACCCTCTTTTATTATAGAGGTTATTATACTTAAACGCTATCCAAACACTAATGTTTCTCGGTATCTAGCGAGAAATTATAACCCTTTTTTTGCCATCAATAATGCAAGGTCGATACAACGTGCAGAGTATCCTGATTCGTTGTCATACCAAGCTAATACTTTAACAAGGTTATCTCCTAATACCATTGTAGATTGACCATCTACTGTAGAAGAAGCAGTGTTGCCGTTATAGTCGATTGATACTAATGGAAGCTCGTTATATTCAAGAATTCCTTTTAGTTCATTTTCAGCAGCTTTACGAAGCACGCCGTTTAACTCTTCTACTGTTACTTCTTTGTCTAGCTCTGCTACAAAGTCAACTAGAGATACGTTTGGTGTTGGTACACGAACAGCCATACCATCTAATTTACCTTTTAGCTCAGGAAGAACCTTCGCTACTGCAGCCGCTGCTCCAGTTGTTGTAGGAATCATAGATTCAGATGCTGCACGAGCACGACGGTAGTCGCTATGTGGCAAGTCTAGGATACGTTGGTCATTTGTGAATGAGTGAATTGTTGTCATCATTCCGCGTTTGATACCAAAGTTATCTTGTAATACTTTTGCCACTGGTGACAAGCAGTTTGTTGTACAAGAAGCGTTTGATACTACGTGATCTGTTTCTGGGTTGTATTTATCTTCATTTACACCCATAACGAATGTTGGCATATTATCTTTTGCTGGTGCAGAAAGAATAACTTTTTTAGCTCCAGCTTCGATATGCTTACCAGCTTTTTCAACTGTGCTGAATACACCCGTAGATTCGATTACGATGTCTACTCCAAGGTCTTTCCAAGGCAGTACAGAAGGATCCTTTTCTGCGAATACTTGAATGTTTTTCCCGTTTACTACTAGGTATTCACCTTCTGAAGTGATATCTGCATTTGAGATACCGTGTACAGAATCATATTTTAATAAATGAGCAAGCATCGCTGCATCTGTTAAGTCATTGATTGCTACTACTTCTAAATCCTTTTGCTCTAATGCTTCTCTGAAAACTTTACGTCCGATACGTCCAAATCCGTTAATAGCTAATTTTACTGTCATAATAAAATTCCTCCTAAATGTTTTTTGGGATTACTTTCATCATTTCATTGGCTGCACCTTCATCTGTTACGAGAACAGTTTGCAATGGAGCCTGCTTGAAATAAGAAATAAGCGCGTTGGCTTTTTTTGCCCCGCCTGCGACTGCAAGCAGATGCTCTATATGCTGAAGCTGATTTAATTGAACACCGATTGTGCGAATATGGTGAACAGCTTCACCGTGATTGTTGAAATAATAGCCAAACGATTCACTGACTGCACCTCTACTTGTTAGAAGCTCAATCTCCTCGTCACTCGAATTTCTTCTCTTGGCCATCTCTAATGCATCGCCTATTCCATGAATAATGATGTTTGTCCTTTCATAAAGGTCCATCATTTCTTGGATAAAAGGCTCCTTCTTCATCGTCATATATGCCTCTTCGCTTAAGCGATCCGGTATATATAACGTCCGGTAGGTTCCATTCATCTTGCTAGCAAACAAAGACGCAATGGTATTTGCTTGTAGCCTGACATCCTTCCCTACCCCTCCTCTTGCCGCAATAAACAACAAATCCTTCCATCTGGACGATTCGGTCATGGCATGGGAGATGGATGCAATCGTTGATCCACCAGTAACTGCAACGATGTATTCATCCAGTAAAATACTCTCTAAATACTTTGCTGCCTCCTGGGATAAAAGCATAGATGTGTTGGTATCAGTATCTACATTTCCCGGAACAATAATCACATCTTTTATATTTAAATATTTCTTTAACATTAGCTCCATTTGTGATCGACCAGACCACATACGGACTACTTCTTTTAAATCTATCAAAACCTCATTGCCCTCTGCTGTAATAGCCGCTCCCTCACGAGAAACCTCTATCAAGCCTTGAGTCCTTAGAGCGTCCAATTCCTTACGAGTTTCACGCTCCGTTAAGTCTAGCTGTTCTCCAAGAACCCGACGGCCAATACCTCTGGTCAGCTGGATAGTTTGGAGAATACGATACCTCTTCTGAAGCAGCTCACTCATCTCTGGCATTAGCTTTAGCTGTGCACTTAGAAAAGAATCCATTTGTCACATCCCACGCTAGTGGTGACATATTTGTCCCACATGTATTAAAAATGTCCCATCTACTTAAAAAAAATTTAATTTCTATAATCATAATACTTTAATATATTCCAAATAGCAATATATGTGTTTGGAAGCATTATTTTTCTAATGCTTCCAGCAGTGTCGCATAGTCGAGATTCCCGTACTGTATGATTTCCCCTTGATATTCCACAACCGGAATCATGAGCATAAATTTTTCGTGCAGCTGATCATCTTCTTCTATATTATGCTCCACTATTTGAAATGGCACGTCCTCCTGTACCAGCTTCAGCATCATTCTTCCGTCCTCACATAAATGACAACCTGGTCTTGTATAAAAATGGACAATCATTTTCTGTGCCTCCCATCATTTAGCTTCTCTCATTATAAACTTTTAACCTATTAAAAGCGTGCCGAATGTTTTGGATACAAAATATTCCTTAAAAGGTAAAATAGAAGAGGATGTATTTCATTATTAAAATACGAACTAATTAAAGAGAATAATGAAGTGTAAATGATGTTTTATGAGAATGTAGAATTGATTTTCGCTTTAGTCGGACGCTTTCCGTGGGGTGGGCGATAAGCCATCACCCCTCGATTACGCGCGTGGTTGTGATGGCTTATCTGTCTCACTCATCCCACTGGAGTCGTCGCCTGCCGCTTCAATCAATATAAAGAGATAAGATTGGTTGTGTTTAATTAGTAATAGGCTATTTCACTAGTACTTTATTGGATAATTCACATTTTACTTAAATAAAACGATACTTTTCATTTATTCGTTCGTCTATTGCACTAAGGGGGTCAGGAGATGGAGATGGAACAGCTATATAGAGATCACAGCGACCGGGTTTACGGCTATATTTATTTACTTGTCCGTCATAAAGAAAGTGCCGAGGACCTTACACAGGAAACCTTTTACAAAGCATTTAAGGGATTTGCTTCCTTTGATAAACAAGCATCCACTGCTACGTGGATCCTAAAAATTGCTCGCAATGTTACCTATGATTATTTCAGGAGAAAACGAGTTGTTCAGTTTTTTTCATTTGAAAAGAATCATGATATAGAGACAAAGGGGCTTTCCCCAGAAGGTCACATCGAACAAAAAGAAAAGCTGACACGGATGTATGATTCCTTGCGCTTACTAAAGAAGGATTATCAAGAGGTGATCATTCTGCGAAAAATCCAGGAATGCTCCATCCAGGAAACTGCCTTCATTCTCGGATGGACCGAGGCGAAGGTCAAGATGAAAATGATGCGTGCACTTGAGGCACTAAAAAAGGAATTTCATCAAAAAGGAGGTTATGTAAATGGAACCGTCAAAGGAATTTGATGAGCTTTTTGAGGAAATGAAGCATGTCGAACGCTCTAATGAAGCAAGACGAAATACATGGCTAGCGATAAAGGAACGAACGGAAAAGAAAAAACGTAGAATATTTCCCGCCCTCCTTGCATTAGCAGCAATAGCCATCGCCTCCTATTTTCTAATTTCAAATGTAATGGTCCCATCAGAAACCGAGCAAACAGCACA
>NZ_JBAEAP010000303.1:0-4487 GCF_056205495.1 Psychrobacillus sp.
AAACACCAGCTAACGAACCAGCAACTGAAACAGATGGAGAAAAAGAAGACGATGGTGCTGAAGAAGCAACATTAGACGAAGAGCAAGTATTAAACTTAATCATGGGTTCTGAAATTCCAACTCTTGATTCTGCTTTAGTAACTGACTCAGTAGGTTTCGATCTACTAAACAATATTAATGAAGGTCTTTACCGTTTGAACCAAGAAAACGTAGCTGTACCAGCAATTTCTGATGGAGAGCCAACAGTTTCTGAAGATGGATTAGTTTATACGTTCAAATTACGTGACGCTAATTGGTCTGATGGTTCACCAGTTACTGCAAATGACTTTGAATTCTCTTGGAAACGTGCTATGAACCCAGATACAGCATCTGAATACGGTCCATACATGATGGAAGGCGTAATCGCAAATGCATCTAAAATTGTAGCTGGAGAAGTTGAGTATACTGAATTAGGTGTTAAAGCTCTAGATGAGAAAACATTAGAAGTTACTCTTGAAAAACCAGTTCCTTACTTCTTATCATTAATGTCATTTGGTACATTCTTACCACAAAAAGAAGAATTCGTTACAACTCAAGGTGAAAATTACTCTAAAAACTCTGAAGCACTTTTATACAACGGACCATTCGCTTTACAAGATTGGGATGGAACAGGCTTAAGCTGGAAACTAGTTAAAAATGATCAATATTGGGATAAAGATACTGTGAAACTTACTGAAATTAACTATGATGTAGTTAAAGAAGTAGCTACAGCGGTTAACCTTTACACTAATGGTGAAAAAGACCGTACTGGTCTATCTGGTGAGTATGCAATGCAATATGCTAATGATCCAGAACTAGTAACAGAAATGGAAACATCAGTATTCTATTTCAAATACAATCAAGAACGTAATGGAGAGCCAACTCCACTTGCTAACGTAAATATTCGTGAAGCAGTTTCAAAAGCTATTAACAAAGAAGATTTAGTTAACGTAGTTTTAGCTAATGGTTCTGTACCTGCTCATTACCTAGTACCACAAGGATTCACTTTTGACGAAGATGCTAATGATTTCCGCGAAGTTAATGGAGATATGTCTACATTTAACGTAGAAGAAGCAAAAGCAGCTTGGGACAAAGGCTTAAAAGAACTAGGAGTTACTGAGCTTACTCTAGAAATTCTTGGCGGAGACTCTGATCTTTCTAAGAAAATGGATGAGTATTTCAAAAATCAATTAGAAACAAACTTACCAGGTTTAACTATCACTCTTAAAGAAGTACCATTTGCAGTGCGCTTAGATCTTGATACAAACCAAGACTATGACATGCAAGTTGCTGGATGGGGACCAGATTACCAAGATCCTTACACATTCATGAGCTTATGGTTAACTGATGGTGGTAACAACCAAATGTCTTATTCTAACCCGAAATATGATGAGTTAGTAACTTCTGCTAACAATGAATTAGCATTAGATACAGAAGCTCGTTGGCAAGCACTTGCTGATGCTGAAAAACTTCTAATTGCTGAAGACTATGCTATTGGACCAATTTACCAACGTGGTCTTATGCAACTTCAAAAACCATATGTTAAAGGTATCGTTGCTCACCCATTCGGTGGAGACTATAGCTACAAATGGGCATATATCGAAGGTAAAAACTAAGATAGTTTAAAGTTTTAAAAATCTCATAAAATGAGAGTATATGTATTCCTTTCGGAACATATACTCTCTTTTTAAATGAGTCGAAATATACGCAATATTTTTACTATAAAATATGATTTTGACAAATTACTATTTTTTTTGTTTAATATATAGATTAGTAAAATTATAATTTATTAAATAATTTAGGAGGTGCAAAGATGGCGAAATATATTTTGCGTCGTGTTTTTTATATGTTTATCACGCTTTTCCTGATTGCGACAGCTACATTCTTCCTAATGAAGACGCTACCAGGATCCCCTATAAGCTCTGCTTCAAAACTATCCCCGTCTCAACTTGAAATAGTGGAAGCGAAATATGGATTAAATGATCCAGTTCCCGTCCAGTATGTAAATTACATGCTTAACTTAGTTCAAGGTGATTTAGGTAACTCGTTTCAGTTCAAAAATGCTGAAGTTACTGATTTGATTTTAAGTCGTATTGGACCATCGTTCCAAATTGGTGCCCAAGGTCTTATTGCCGGAGTACTAGTAGGTATTCTTTTAGGAATGATTGCTGCATTAAAACAAAATACATTTTGGGACTATGGAAGTACAATCATAGCCATTATTGGTATCTCTATACCATCGTTTGTATTTGCCACAGTATTACAATATTGGTTAGGTGTAAAGTGGGGAATTCTACCGGTAGCTTTATGGAAAGATGGGTGGGCCTCAAGTATTATGCCTTCCATAGCCTTAGCACTGGGACCACTAGCTACAGCAGCTCGTTTTATAAGAACAGAGATGGTAGAGGTTTTAAGCTCTGATTATATAACATTAGCAAAATCTAAAGGTGCCAATGGTGCTGAAATAGCTTTTAAACATGCTTTGCGTAACGCCTTGATTCCGTTAGTAACTGTACTTGGTCCAATGGCAGCTGGATTGCTTACTGGATCGTTAGTAATTGAACAGATTTTCGCTATCCCAGGAATCGGAGAACAATTTGTTAAATCTATTAATGTAAATGACTATTCTATTATTATGGGTACTACGATTTTCTTCTCTGTATTCTTAATTGTTGTAATATTCATTATAGATTTACTTTATGGAATCATTGATCCACGTATTCGTTTGTCAGGAGGTAAAAACTAATGAGTCAAGACTTAAAAAAATTACCTGCTGATTCATTTGATAGAATTCAAGTAGATAGCAGTCAAGCTGAAAGAATTTCAAAACCGAGTGTAAGCTTTTGGAAAGATGCTTGGTATCGTATAAGAAAGAATAAGGCTGCTATTGTAAGTGTGTTTATACTGGTGTTTATTATCCTTATGTCATTGATTGGTCCATATATTGGTCCTCATGATGCAGAAACACAAACAATTACACATGCTAACTTGCCACCAAAAGTTCCAGGAATCGAAAAGCTTGGAATTATGGACGGTTATGGTAACTTGGCAGGTAAAGAAGTCAACTTATATGAATTAAAAAATGTAGATACTTATTATTGGTTTGGAACGGATGGCTTAGGTCGTGACATGTTTGCTCGAGTATGGGAAGGAACTCAGGTATCTCTTTTCATTGCATTCATGGCTGCCTTAATAGACATGGTTATTGGAGTGGCCTATGGAGGTATCTCGGGTTACTACGGTGGACGTGTAGATGATGTTATGCAACGTATAGTAGAGATTCTAATTGGTATTCCAAATCTAGTAATCGTTATCCTCATGATCATGTTTATGGATCCTGGTATCACGGCAATCATTATTGCTATTACGATAACTGGATGGATAGGTATGTCTCGCGTAGTTCGAGCGCAGGTTTTGAAATATAAAAACCAAGAATTTGTTCTAGCGTCTCGTACGTTAGGTGCTTCCAATAACAGAATCATAACAAAACATATTTTACCAAACGTTTTAAGTATTATTGTTATTAATACAATGTTTACAATACCTGGTGCGATTTTCTTCGAAGCTTTCTTAAGCTTTATCGGGTTAGGATTACAACCGCCTGCAGCTTCTTTAGGTACGCTAATTAATGATGGAGTTAAATTACTAAAATTCCAACCACATATTTTAGTATTTCCAGCTGTAATTATAAGCTTACTAATGCTGTCCTTTAACCTTCTAGGTGATGGTTTAAGAGATGCGCTAGATCCAAAAATGAAAGACTAAAGGAGGAAAGCAAGGATGGATAAAATATTGGAAGTTAAAGATCTAGAGCTTTCCTTCCATACTTTTGCAGGTGAAGTTAAAGCTATTCGTGGAGTTAACTTCGATCTTTTCAAAGGTGAAACACTTGCAATCGTAGGGGAGTCTGGCTCTGGTAAGTCAGTTACAACTAAGGCGATTATGCGTTTATTGCCGGAATCTAGCTCTGAATTTAAAAATGGACAGATTCTTTTTAATGGTAAAGATTTAACAAAGCTTACTGATAGAGAAATGCAAAAGATTCGTGGAAAAGATATCTCTATGATTTTCCAAGATCCGATGACTTCTTTGAACCCAACAATGACAATAGGTAAACAAATTATGGAGCCTATTTTAAAGCATCGTAAAGTAAGTAAAGCAGAGGCAAGAAAAGTAGCAGTAGATTTATTGCGTCTAGTTGGTATGCCAAAGCCGGAAGCTCGTATAAAACAATATCCTCATCAATTCTCTGGTGGACAGCGTCAACGTATTGTTATAGCTATTGCCCTAGCTTGTAATCCACAGATTCTGATTGCGGATGAACCAACAACGGCATTGGATGTAACAATTCAAGCGCAAATTTTAGAATTAATGAAAGACTTACAAAAGAAAATTGATACATCCATCATCTTTATTACGCATGATTTAGGAGTAGTAGCTAATGTTGCGGACAGAGTAGCTGTAATGTA
>NZ_JBAEAP010000304.1:0-6656 GCF_056205495.1 Psychrobacillus sp.
TTTTTTATTTGTTTTACTCTTAAGGAGTGTGGAGAATACTTGGGCATGTTATTTTATGCAAAGCTACAAGCTGTGCATGTTGACTATAGCTTGAAAAAGGTCTCTATTGTGGAATGCTTTGAAGATGTATTACTAGAGCTACAATCGTTATTGGAAGAGCAACATGTAAACGTTCATACGGAGATAAAGGAGATAAACGTTGCATCTGATGAAAGAGTGCTTCATTTTATTTTGATCCAATTACTTGTAAATGCAATTAAATATCGAAACGTAGATAGTGAAAGTTTCATTTGGATAGAAACAGGTTTTGATCATGCAAAAGACAGCTATTATGTTAAAGTAGCTGACAATGGACTAGGCGTCTTACAATCAGATTTACCATTTATATTTGATAAAGGATTTACAGGAGATGCTAGTAATCAAAAGCGGTCTACAGGGTTGGGATTGTCTTTAGTGAAAAAATTATGTGACGATTTGCAAGTTGAAATTGAGGTTAAGTCAGAACACAAACGTGGTTTTACCATTCAGCTGCTTTTTCCGAAGGTTTAAAGGTTTTTCTGAAATCTTAATGAATGAGTAAGCAATGTCACCAAACCCTAGTTTAGAAATCTTTTATAAAAGTTCCCTTAACGCTACCTTAACTTTTAATACCTCACTTAATTAGCAATAATAAAAACAGCCAAGGAACCTCATTCCTCGGCTGTTTCATAAAGCATTTTAACAAACTCATAGCTTCCACCATTAGTAGTCTGATTAAAAGTTTCTAGCTCTTTAAAGCCTATCTGTTTATACAACGCTATAGCTCGTTTGTTAAAGGTTGCTACGGATAAAGTAATCGCTGCAGGTTGGAACATACTTTGAGCAAACTGTATGCCTGCCCTCAAGAAATCGGTTCCTTTACCCTTACCCGTTAAATTTGGCTGCATTCCCAGTCCAATATCAAATACTTGAGGCGCTACCAAAGTAAAACTAAAGAACCCTATGAGCTTCTCCTTCTCCATAACGACGTAGTATTCGTCCTTACGACTTACCGGGTCTAGAAATTCCTCCAGGTCTTCCTCGTCTGCTTCCATATTATAAAAGGAATACGGCTCCTCATAGTGCCAGTTATAAGCAATGTCCTCGGCCTGCTCCTGAGTCATCGGTTGAAGTATATAACTCAAGCGGTTTTTCTCCTTTTAAAAAAGTAAATAAGAAGATTTAATATACTCAACAGCGTAATAGTAAAAAACATATACATAGAAGCTGGGTCGCCTGATAAATTAAGCTCGTCTACAATAATTCCCTCCAAAAATAAAAGCTGAGCACAAACTACAATAGAAATAATAGAGACAATAGAAATGGTGAACGCTGTTATCCATTTTGGAGTTTTAAAGAGCGCTAGCGCTATAAGTAAAATTACAGCTATAACTAGAAACGTTATAAAGACTGGTCTCATTAATGTGAACGTACTAAAAGCTTCAATACTGTACATTTGATCCCTCCAACAGACAAAAAGTAAGAAAAAATAATAGAATGAACAGAATTACTGCAGACAGTACTTTTTGATTGTGATAATTTTTACCGTCTTTTAATTTTTGGAGCAGTGTTATTATATTTAAAAATAACAGCACTCCAAGTGCGGGGATGATTAAAAGCCATATCATCTTTCTTCCCCCTCTTGTATTAATTTACTTACAAGCTCTTCCCTTCTCAAGTCCTTTCCCATAATGACATATGGTCCATCGTTTGCAGAAGGAAAGAAATTTTCTTTAACCACGATCCATCCTGATTTTGCATATAAAGCTTGCGCTACTAAATTACTAGCCTTGGTTGTTAATACAGACGTCTTCATCGCGCAATTGTTCACTAATTTTTCTAATAATCTTTTACCTAATCCATTTCCTCGGTATGAGGGGTGAACTAATAGCTCTACAAATTCAAAGCAATCTGTTAACCATATGTTTGCTTCTTCCACTGTTAATTCCTGCTCTAGAAGTCCTCGATAGTACTGTCCATCCTCTGATTTGTAACCATACGCAAATCCAATGCATTCGTTGGTATCGGTATATGCTACAATTCCAAGAAAACCATCATAATTGGCATGCTTTTGTATTCTTTCGAAGAAGTCATCCTCTTCTTTTTGCCATACGGCTTGATAAAGCATCGCCATTTCCTCTGTCATATGTACGCTATGATCAAATTGCTTAATAATAATCATTCACTTACCCCTCCTGTAAACTTTTCATTACACTGTCTCCAAAGGACCTTATGTCCGCAAGAAAATCATGGTTCTCTGGTGATCCAAAGCTATTGACCATCCGAACTGCCACGATTTCGTGTTCTGGAATGACTAGCACGGCAACACCTGTGAATCCTAAAATTTGATACGACCCGCGCGGAACTAATTCTCCAAGCTCCGTTTTTTTTGCCGGTAAATCCTTTACAAACCAAAGGAAACCATGCTGAGGCAAATCCTTGTCAATTGTACTCGGACTTATAAGAGACGTAGATAGCTGAATAACTTCTTTTGGTATTACCTGCTTGTTATCTATGTATCCCCGCTTTAAATGAAGGTAACCCCAATAGGCTAAATCTCTTGCAGAAGTGAACATGTTCATCTGATCGCCCTTTGTACTGTTTGTTGGTATTTGTTTAGGTTGGCCGGACGGATCAATGACCTCTGCAAGCTTAGGTTGAATTTCTGTATACCAGTCACTCTCATTCAAGCCAAGTGGTCGAAAAACCTCTTCTTTTAGTAACTCTGCTACCGTTTGGCCTGTTGTAACCTTTACTATTTGAGTAAGCAGATTTATATTAACTTGTCTATAGGCCCAGCTCTCCCCTGGTAAAAACTCTCGAATAATTTTACCTTCTAGCTCCGTTAGCCCATGCGTATGTGTCAATAAATGTCTAATTGTAGTTCCGTGAAAAACCTCTTCCTCCAAACCCGCAATATATTTTGTCACTTCATCATCTATCGATTCGATATAACCATGATGCACCGCATACGCGACAGCAAATCCTATATAGCTTTTTCGAACAGATGCCACGTAAAACTGGGTATCCTCCTGTACTTCTCTAGCTTCTGGTCTACTAGATTGAGTGCCCCAATATTGTTCAGTAACAATTTTATCTTTATGAATGACTATAACTGCCGCTCCAGTTGCATAGACAGCATCATACGTATTTTTCACATGATTGATAACTGGATTGAATCTAGTTTGTAAATTTTTATTTAACTGCATATTACTAACCTCGTTTCCTTGGATGACGTAGCTAAAAGTGGCTGGCTGGTGCGCTACTTTATTTCTTATTCTTTATTACTAGTAGAAAGTCCTTTATGTTAATCTAATAAGGAGGTGAGATTATGAAAAATAAACCAATTTATGTAGAGACTAGTATCTCTAGCGATATGGAAAAGGTATGGGAGGCATCTCAAAATCCCCAGCTACATGAACAATGGGATTTGCGTTTTTCTTCTATCACCTATTTACCCAAAAAAGAAGATGAACCACAGCTATTTGAATATAAAACGAATATAGGATTTGGCTTTAGTATTTCGGGTTGGGGGAAAAGTGTCGGTACCTTTCATGCGAAGGACAACTCTAGAACATCCTCGCTGCATTTCGGTACTGCCCAAAAGATTTCTCCTATAAAAGAAGGTAAGGGATATTGGAAGTATGAGCAGGGGCAAGACGGCATCAAATTTTTCACCCTGTATGATTATGATGTTCGTTTCGGGACATTAGGGAAAATGATGGATCGACTATTATTTCGCCCGATGATGGGATGGGCCACTGCTCTTAGCTTTGATGTATTTAAGAGGTGGCTCGAAAAAGGTGACACTCCATCCAATCAGTATGTACGATTCTTCAGTCACTGGCTTATTACCATTCTGTTCTTTTTTGTTTGGGTGTATCACGGCCTCGTTCCAAAATTAATATTAATGCATCCAGAGGAAGTATCAATGACCCAGGGCATGCTTCCCTTAACAGTGAACGAAGCTCAAAATATCGTTTCAACGGCAGGTGCTATCGAAATAATATTCGGTCTCCTATGGCTACTATATAGCAATAAGCGAAGATTACTGAAAATTCAAGTCGTTGTTTTTCCATTACTTACACTCTCCACTTTAATAGGAGACGCCACCGTATTTGGTGATCCATTTAACCCCCTTACATTTAACTTAACGCTGTTTGTTCTATCCGTTATCGGATTGCTGGTTAGTAAAGACATTCCAACTGCCAAAAGCTGTAAGCGTTCAAGATAAGGAGTTTTTCATATGTCTATTTATAAAGAAATGCTTGGAGAACAATTCGAGCGACTGCAGCCAATGCTCAAGCGGCGGTATACTATTTCTTCTGAAAAGGCCTTCCAGGCAACAGGAGTCATGACAAAAATAACTAGTGGTCCGAAATGGTTGTCACCTTTCTTTCGTATAGCCACTCGTTGGAAGTTTTTATTTCCTGAGCAAGGAGAGAATGTACCATTTCAAATTGTTAATAAAGGGCAGCTAGGTCCAAACGGCGAACAACAGGTTCACTGGGAGAGAACGTTCTTCTTCCCAAACCAAACAAGGCATTTCAATGCGCTGATGAGCTTAGAGAAGAGTAAGCGTGCAGTAAGGGACTATCTTGGGGAGCCGAGCTTGTTCTATTCTGAGCTCGTATTCATTGTCACAGAGGAAGGACATCTTCAAATTGAATCTAGTAAACAGCGTCTTGTATTAGGCAAGCTGGAAATCCCCTTACCAAGGCTGTTAAAAGGAAATGTTCTTGTTAAAGAGTGTTATGTAGAAAAGAAAGACGTATTTTCTATTCATGTGTTAATTACTAATCCTTTACTTGGTACATTATTCGAGTATAAAGGGGTGTTTCAAACAGATGACCTATAAAGGAATTGCAATCTCCCACACTATTTTATTTCTCATAGTTGCTGCTTTTAGCGTAGAGCCCTGGTATTTTCTTATGCTATCCGTAGCTCAGATATTATTTGTTCCACTCGTCTTAAAATTAGTTTTGAAAGATGATCATCTGACCTATTACTTTGTCATTCCAGCTGTGATAGCTGTTTCTATTTTACAGATTACCGAAGATTCAAGGATTGATTCCTTGCTCGCGCTTATCTATCTCCTATTTACTTTTATCGTTGCCATATATGGATTTAAACGATTTATTAACAGAGGCTTCACCAATATAGAAGAGTTTGCGATTGATATGGGGATGATGTATTTATTCATCGGAGGGCTTTGGTTTGTTGCTTCTGTTCTTGAAATAGATACAGGATTTACTCTTATTTTAACGTGGCTGACAGGAATTCACTTTCATTATTCTTCCTTTTTATTGCCTGTTTTTATAGGTTTTTTAGGGCGAGTTTATAAACCTGCCAGCTACCCTTGGCTTACAGCTATCATTTTAATATCTCCTTTAGTCGTTGCAATCGGAATCACTTTTTCTACTACATTAGAATTTATATCCGTACTTTTATATATGATTGGAATATATGGTTTTATCGTTCTAGCTATTAAGGCGACATATAAAAATGGCTATCAGAAAAGCCTGATTGTTACTTCCTTTGGAGCTCTAGGTGTAACGATCCTGTTCTCTCTTTTGTATGCGACAGGGAATGCTTTTGGTCTTTTTGGCGTAACGATAGATTTTATGCTTAAGTTTCATGGATTTCTTAATTGCTTCTTATTCGCTTTCATCGGTCTTCTCGGCTGGTCCATTTGGACACCGCCATCCCGTTATCAGAAACCCCAGTTCCCTATTAGCAAGATCAAAGGTAAAGGAACTGTTGGTGAGAAAGTTTTAGATGACTATCACATCAATAAAAACCATACGGGCTTAGTCGATGATATGAGCATTTTTGTAGATAAAGAGTCACTTCCACCTATGATTAGTAATTTTTATGAGCAAACAATGCATTATCGACTATTTTCCACTGTTCATTGGCATGCTTGGTTCAAGCCTTTTGCCGCATTATATGGATTGTTTAGTTCCAGAGTGCAGCAGCTGAATCTACCATTAACCTCCAAGGAGATGGAAATGACCGGAGATATAATAGCAATCGAGGATGGACGTACCAATACAAGGGCTTGGGTCCGAAAAATTGAAACAAACACCGTCTTTGTTGCACTATATTCATTTCATACAAGAGACGAGCAAGCGTATATGAATATCTCTCTCCCTTTACCTTGGTCATCTATGGTTGGCGTATTAGCATTACAGGAAAGAGACGGAAAGCTACTTTTAACTAGTAGGGGTAGCTTAGAATCTGACGCAGGAATTTACTTGTCTTATAGAAAAAACATCTTCAAGCTTCCATTGGAGGAGCAATTTCTACTAGAGGAAAAAAATAAGATTCTTACTGCTAAACATGAGATGCGTATTTTCTCCATTCCTTTTTTAACGATTAATTATAGGATTTTGTTGAAATAGTATGGAAAAGAAAGAATCCCAGAGATCACGATTTTTTTATCTATTAAAATTAATTTCACAAGTCATTTTTTTAAAATAAAACAAGAACAATTAATAGAGAATTTTATATACTTTTATAATTGTAAGTAGAATTGATTTTCGCTCTAGCCGGACGCTTTCCGCTACAATCAATAAATTAGGAATTGTTCTTGTCAATAGGTCTAGTTCTGTTTGATTAAATTGACTCCTATTAGG
>NZ_JBAEAP010000305.1:0-9182 GCF_056205495.1 Psychrobacillus sp.
TGCTGATGATCCACAAGCATTTTAGCTACTGCAGACCAGTTCGGATGTGCGGCGTCAAAGCTTGCTGTCTGAAAAGGCTTTTCGTCCTGTAGCACCCGTTCTCCAGCTGTTATCGTATCCGGGGCAAGTACTACATAGCCTCTCTTAGCAAGCTCAAGTCCATATTGTCTGTTTGGTCGTCCCTCTGTTGTACTTACATCATCCTTCCCGTTGTCGCTCGTTGGATGAAGCGCAATAACGGAGGGATGTTGTTTGTGACTAGAGTTCAAAACCTCTATGGCGTCGTCTTTAGTAGAAACTTTTTTGCTGTTACTTGCTTTCGGTATTAGAAGGTTTGCTGGAACCGTATCGTTGAAAACAGTGGCGTACTTTATCTTAAATAAATAGTAGTCCTCATACGACTCCCAAGAGATTATATCAAAATTTGTTTGTACTAAAGGTGGGAGCCCACCAATACATTGTAACCAAGTTTTTTCGATTGCATCTCTTTTGTTCTCCCAATCTCTTTTACGTTCAATTAATCGTAAGAGAGAAGGCGCACCCTGTAGATGTAAAGTGGACAATGCATACATTTCTTCACCCCATCATTCTATACTTACACTATACAAATGACTACCACTGCCATAGTAAACTCTTTCATTAAATAGGACAGTACCACTACTCGCTTTAGCTTCTAACCTATTTTTAAGGATTGGTTCGGGGCATGGTTGTTGAACATCAATCGCAATAAGTGCGTCTGACATAAGACAGTAAAGCGTGTGATTAGGCTCGTCAAAAACAAAGCCTGATCGCATCGGTTCCCCATAACTGGATAGATCTTTTCCGGATAGAATAGTATTCAATTCAGTATCCCATATAAAGTACATTCCTTGCCCAGTAACACCATGCACCCGATTATACATGTCTGTATAAATAGCAATAATTTCTCGTGTTCCTTTAAAGGGAACGAAACTGTATTTTAGTTGCATGGTTGTTCGATCAAGCACATACAAGCGTGCATCCTGTTCTTTTGATACTGCTCCTCCAGGTGCTTCTATACTTGTGCCTCCTATAATATCTCCATTGCTGAGCTCACTAAGACAAATAGTACTGTGAAAGGGTAATATATCTTCATTGCGTATTACGACCTGCTTTTCTGTATCCATATTATAAATTGCCAAGGCTCCACCAACTAGTCCATAGCCCGGAAACCCACCCCATATTATTTCTTTCGTTCCACTCAAGGCAAGGGCACAGCGAGGTCGATGAATCTGATCCTCTTCTAAAACTAAACGAGGAATAGAAGATTGCTGATCTAAATCGTGAACATATAGCTTTCCACCTGCGTAGGCTACTCCCACTAACAGATTTCCATGGGAGGCATAAGCACAAATATTTCCTCCCCCTCCCTCTTCTAGTGCTCCAAAATTATGAAGAGAGTTATTGGTTGGATCATACCGAAAAAATTGTAGAGGGTGCATGGACGTTCCATAGATAAATCCATCTGGAGCGAGAAAAAGACTTGAAAGCTCCGCTCCCTCCGAATGGTAAATTAAATGAATTGTTTTCTGTATCCCACTATCCTTATGACTAATTTGAACAAGCCCTTCAGATAAGCTGTAGTGCTCGATCTGATAATTCGATTCATCTGGAAAGTGGACTTTTTGAAATCCTGTTCCTACAAAACTAGAAGGTGCAGCATTTTCTGCAGGATTACATTGTCCCTGAGAGAAATTTAGCCACTGAGAGGCCGTTAACACATTCTTCAAGTCGGATGCCTCTATGTGTCCATAGACAGTACCATCGTTTCCAAGATATACATAGCCTGCTCCCTTCTGCCTTTGTTGAGAGGAAAGCAAACTCTTTTTCTGGCCACTTATCAAATGATAGGCTATTATATCCCTTTTCTCAGTTCCAATGCCCACATAAGCCCATCCGTGAGTATCAAGAGCTATTGTTCCTGGATATTTTTCCTCGGCATGCATAGAGCCGTAATCTACGACACGCTTCGTTTTGCTATCATAGGAAAGCAGGTGACAGTGAGGGTATGAAGTGAAATAAATCATTCCCGAACTGTCCTCTGCAAAGCTAAAACCGACTATTTCCTCACCGTTTTCAATTACTTGATAATCCACAAAGCACTCTTTGAAAGGGTCTAACACGAGCAGCATATTACCTGCCCCCGTATAAAATAAGCCTCCACTACTAAAAGAGGCAAAAGGGTATTCCTTATTTGCTAGTGGAAAGAAAACTTGCTTGCTTGTTCCCTTTTCTAAATCGACTATTAATACAAATCCTTTGGCTGCAATTATAAATCTACTCTCTTCTTCCTTCGTACATATAGCAGCTGTTCGCTCCTCCTCCGCGACAACCGGAGTTCCATGATCTATAAGTTTGTTATACATATAGGCTCTCCTTTAGACGCAATAATGGGCAGCTACCTTATTTAATGCAGTAATCATATCCTCTATATCATGATCACTAAAAAACTCATTTATATCCAACCGTATCGCTGTCTTCAAAATTTCTTCTGCATTTGGACAGCTACCAGCTTCATAACTATAATCGCCTAGACTAAATGGATATTCGCTATTTAAGTATGCCTGTTTTTGCTGGAATAGGCTTTGTGCATATAACACTTGTGAAATGTACCCTGGTGAATTAGGAATACCCTCTGCTGTAAGTGCATCTGAGAACTCTTCACGGGTGCAGCTTAACACATCTAAATCGAGCGTTAGCATATAAAACCAGTAGCTGCACCATCCCCCAGCTGTTATTTTCATTGGCCGTATACCCTTAGTGTTCTGTAATCCACTACTCAATCGTTCTCCAAGCTCATTTCTTCGCGTGCATATCCATTCCAGTTTTTTTAACTGAGCAATACCAACAGCACCTTGAAGTTCTGTCATGCGATAGTTAGGTGCCAGATAGTGAATATCTTTTACAACTTCCTTGTCATGTCTTTTATAGTTTTTATCTGCAAATGCATGAGTGGTAAAGTAATCTTCCTCATCCCCAGAATTTACAGTAACAATCCCGCCATCGCCTGTTGATATATGCTTAAAGTCGTTTGTACTAAAGCATCCATAATCACCAATTGTGCCAGTTAAGTGCCCTTTGTAAGTAGTGAGATAGCTTTGGGCACAATCCTCTATCACTTTTACATTGTATTTTCTAGCCAGTTCCATTATGGAATCCATGTCGCATGGGTTTCCAGCAAGATGAACAACAATAATCGCCTTTGTTTTAGGTGAGATTACCTTTTCAATGGCTTCAGCAGTCATGTTATAGCTATTTGGCTCTAAATCGGCAAATATAGGAATGGCGTTCTGATATAAGATACCTATTACAGTACCCTGGTCTGTAATTGGGCTAGTTATGACCTCGTCACCGACTGTAACACCCGCTGCTCCTAGAGCAACATGCAGCGCAGCAGTTCCTGATGAGGTAGCCACACTATACTTCACATTATATAAATCATTAAAATCTGCTAAAAACTTCTTAACCTTGCTACCGAAATGATAAAAGAGTGTATTTTGCTCTAGTGCCTCTAGTAGCTCCGTTGCTTCCTCTGCACCAAAGCGTTTCCCAGTTCCGAATGGAGTCGTTTTAACCTTTTGCCCACCTAAAATCGCTAAAGTATTGTTTATCATTTTTTAGACCCTCCAGCTTTACGCTTCCTTTAAAAGGTGATTCGTAACAGAAACCATCTTACAGTTCAGCCCAAAACGTTTGACCGTTTGTGCACCTTCTTCTGTAACAGGCATTAGAATAACGAGCTTATCGTCAATCGAATTTTCATTAAGTACCACACCATTCTCTTCAGATACATCTATAATTTTAACCTGGCGTCTCGCTCTCTCCCAATCATTAATTTGCTTACTAGTCCAAAACGAGAAGCCTTGCTGCCTTGCCATACGGATTAGTTGAATAATCGCTTCGCGTACTGGCGGTTGCTGATAGATGTGTATTTGATGAAATAGGAAATGAGCAACTCCATTCACTCTTTTGACCCCTTCCAAAAATGGTTCGATAACCGTAGCATCCGCTAACGTATTATGGTTCAAGTCTTGGGTCAGAAAACCAATCTCTAGCACATCATACATTCGATTTTTTTCATCGGCCCAGGCGATAGGGAAATAAGGTTGACACGTGCCGAATAAGAAGCCGATGTTTCCTCTCTTACTAGGACCTCTCGATTGATCCGCCTGTATTCCATATTTCTCACACCAAGTAAAAAATTCTCCCCAGCCTTCAAACCTCGTATAGTGATTTTTATTGGATGTTACTTGTTCAATTCCTACTGTCTGTTGTAACCAAGTAAGTTGGGCATGAAAAGCATTTTCTGACCAAATGCCATTATCTGTTTCTAATGCATTGTAATGGAGAGCTAGTTCATGTCCGTCTGCCTTGATTTGATTGTAAAGAGAGGGATTATATCCAGGTACAATCATACACCAAGTCGATTGCACGCCTTCTTCCTTTAAGGTATCTAACGTTATTTGTGCTGATTCGTCCACGTTCAAGTCACTATCATGAGAGATTAAAGCAACATGTTCTACTCCTGCTGGCCAATAATCAATGAAAGGAAGCGTTAGATTTTTATCAAGAGCACACTTTACTAAATGCTCTATTAATGCTTCTCTCCATAAATCAGCATAAGGATGTGGAAAATATGGCATACCTGTTTCAGTAACCGTTCGGTCTAGGTCCCAATCGAGCATAAATCCGTCGTCCGCCTTTAATATCTCCTCATCCAAGTTTGCACTTCCGTCGGGAGCAGGAACACCGTCTTCTGTTATAGGAGCAGTACCTTGCTGTAAGCCTACAATTGTTTGGGGAATAGAGACGGCCCATCGCTCAATTGTCCCTTTTCCATATTTAATTTGAAGCAGTGCATCTCCATTGCCCTCTTGTAAAGCTCCGAATTGTTGGATTTCTAACTGATTTCCAAAATAGACCCATGGATCTGCGTGTAAATAACGAAGTGATGTTGACTGGTTAAGAAAAGAAGAAAGCTCTGCATAGCCTATAGCAGGAATAGAATGAGAACTGAAGCCTAACCTTTCTTTTAGACAATGAAGATCGCCATATGAAATGACAGTCCCTCCATTTTCTACGTAATCTAAAATTTTCGTTTGAGCAGCTTCTGTATTAGGGCAACAAGCAACAATCATTAAGTCAAAGGAATCAAGCTCCTCGATTGAATCTATTTTTTTATAAGGCAGTCTTACATGATTAAGAATCTCTTCCAAATAGCGGTCAAAAACATTTACCCCTTTCTCCCACTGTTTTTCTGTTTCCTCTCTATCTAAAAGAACCCCCACTTTTGCCATCCTCATTTAATGGTCACTCCTCTACAAAAAGACATGTATATTACCTGTCTATAATATTGTTATGATAATCATAGTATAACTGGGTATTTTTATCAATTAGTTATTTGAAAATTTTACATTTTATAAACTTTTAGTGTAGGAGGAGCACGGATTTTACAGGTTGTTTTACTTGTACATAAAAAAGCTTGGAAATATATCTCCAAGCTTAATAGATTTTAATGCTTTATTTTTTGCTTAGTTGAAAGTTCATAATCGAGAAAAAATCCGAACCCAATAGTTCTCCGCTACGGTGGTCGCTTTCTTGGGGTACGCCTCGAGCCTGTAGTCCCTCTCACGCACTTGGCGGCGAGGAGTCGCTGCTTTTTCTAATAACAATAAGATTGTCTTACAAGAATCAGCTGGCTTCTTAAACAAATAAAACGTGAAATCAAACTACAGATTTCACATTTCTTTAGTTTACCTTTCTCTCATCCTCATTCACTTATAATATTCAACGCACCATGCTATAGCATAAGCAATGCTTGAAGTTGCTATTGTTCCAGCAAATAAATAGATAGGAAATGCAGGGTTAAGATAAATGTAATTTGTAGAAAGAACCATGATCGACATTGCAATAATTGCACTCAATGTAAAAGCAACATGAGAAGCTCTGGTTGCTTTATTGGTGATGCTCAGCTCCCGTTCATCACCATCTTGAAATTCTCCAAACTTCAAAAGGATATCGGCCCGTTTTCTTGACTTCAATCTTAGAGAAAGAATTAATTGAAGTACCATTAATAAAATACTGAGGACAAATGGCCACCAACTAAATTTTACATCCGCATTTATAACTTCACCGTTTGACAACCCTCTATCGAATTCATCCATCAACCAGATGTTTTCATAAGCAAAACCCATTGCATATGCAAGCACCCCTATAATAATGATTTTGCTGATACTTTCAAATAGAACAATCTTCATTTGCCATCCCCCTTGAAAAAGATTTTTTCAATTGGCTCCTGAAACACTTCCGCTATATTCATCGCGAGTAACAGCGATGGCACATAGGTTCCTTTCTCCAGCGAGACAATAGTCTGACGCGTTACACCTACTTTTTCTGATAAGTCTTTTTGTGTAAGGTTAGACCTTGCTCTCAGTTCTTTTAAACGATTCTTTATCTCCATTTATTCCCTCCACTGCTTTTTAATTACCTTTAATGTAAAGTAAACCAGACATAAAGTAAAGTATTTCTTACATTAAAGTGGAGATAAATATAAGGGTCAGTATCGTTATAAATTTACACTCATTATGATTCAAAAATAGCCCCTAAAATTTTGCTGTCCGCAAAATTCTAGGGGCCATTCATTTTTCGTAGGAGATTTCCCACACATTTTTTAGAACTTAGAACCACCAAAGCCATACTCATCGAGCAGTTCTTCGAAGGTTTTATTTTTTTCTTTCTGTTTCTTTTCAAAAGCAAGCTGTGCCTGTCTTTCTTCTTCCTTCTCTTGCTCAGCTGTTACTAATTGCTTCTTTGTTTCTTTTAACTTAGCAAGCACATCCATAGAAAGCTGATCTGAAAGAGAATTCCCATCTTCTTTTACAGCTGAAGATTTAAAGTTAGGCTGTTGCTGTCTTTTTTGTTTCTTCTTAGCCAATATTATTCACCTACTTTATGAGCGTTTCACAATAGTGGCTACTCCTTGTCCTCCACCTATGCAAAGTGTCGCAAGCCCCGTTCTAGCATCTCTTTTCTCCATTTCATGAAGTAAAGTAACGAAAATTCGAGCACCACTCGCACCGATTGGATGACCTAAAGCAATTGCTCCACCATTTACATTTAGTATATCATGATTGAAGGCAAGCTCTCTATCTACTGCTATAGATTGAGCAGCAAAAGCTTCATTTGCTTCAATTAGCTCGATATCACTTAAGGATAGTTTTGATTTATTCAACACTTTTTTCACTGCTTCCACAGGTCCAATTCCCATCACGCTTGGATCTACTCCAGCAGATGCATTAGCAAGAATTGTAGCTAATGGTTTTAAGCCTAGTTCTTCAGCCTTTTGTTTGGACATTACGACAACAGCTGCTGCGCCGTCGTTAATACCCGAAGCATTTCCAGCCGTAACTGAACCGTCCTTTTTAAAAGCAGGACGCAAACCAGCTAGCTTTTCCTCTGTTGACCCTTTTTTCGGATATTCATCCTTATCAAAGATAACAGGCTCTCCTTTTCTTTGAGGAATCTCAACAGGAACTATTTCATCGTTAAACTTGCCAGTCTCTACAGCTTCCGCTGCTCTTGCTTGAGACCGAGCAGAAAATTTGTCCTGCTCCTCACGCGAAATGTCATAGCGGTCACAAAGATTTTCTGCCGTTATTCCCATATGGTAATCGTTGAAAGCACACCATAGACCATCAGAAACCATACTGTCTACTACTTTTTGATCGCCCATTCGGAAGCCTTCTCTAGCATTTTTTAATAGATATGGAGCCTGACTCATATTCTCCATACCACCAGCAACAACTATATCTGCATCTCCAGCAATAATTGCTTGTGTTGCCAAATGTATTGCTTTAAGACCTGAACCACATACTTTATTTATAGTTAAAGCCGAAACGGATTGTGGTAAACCTGCTTGTATAGAAGCCTGTCTAGCAGGGTTTTGTCCAAGACCAGCCTGAAGCACATTCCCCATGATTACTTCATCCACTGATTCCTTAGAAACTCCAGCTTTTTCTAAAGCCTTATCAATTACAATTGCTCCAAGCTTTGTTGCCGGAACATCCTTTAGTGCACCTTGAAAAGAACCAATAGCAGTTCTAACTGCACTTACGATTACAACTTCATTTGTCACGTGAATTTCCTCCTTCATATCCCCTATTTTCAATAAAACTATGAAACAAAAATTTTAAAATTTGCTTGTTCAACCAACCTTTCTTTACAATAAAAGAGGGAGGGATGAATATGTATAGTTTACCAAAAAAAGTGACAATTATCGAGGTAGGTCCACGAGATGGTCTACAAAATGAAAAAAATGTAGTACCAACTGATGTAAAGCTGTTATTTATCGAGCAACTTCAAAAAGCCGGTGTAGAGGAAATGGAACTAAGCTCCTTTGTGTCACCTAAATGGGTACCACAAATGAGTGATGCAAAAGAAATTGTTACAAATGTGAAAAAAGTGGGTAGACAATTTGTACTAACACCAAACAAAAAAGGAATAGACCTAGCATTGGAAAATGGAGCTAAAAGTGTCGCTGTTTTTGTAGGCGTTTCAGATAGCTTTAATAAAAAAAATATTAACAAAACTACTAGAGAAAGTATGAATGAATTAAAGCCTCTTGTAGAAAAATTAATAGAAGACGGATATTTTGTCCGTGCATGTATTTCCACTGCTTTTAGTTGTCCTTTTGAGGGTGCGATCGATCCGCAAAAAGTAACTGAACTCTGTAAGGAATTTGTGTCATGGGGTGTACAAGAGCTTAGCGTGGCGGATACTATTGGAATGGCGAATCCAAAAGAAAGCTACGAACTTTTCCATACGTTAATAAATGAGTTTCCTCATACATTAATTACTGCCCATTTTCATGATACTCGCAAAATGGGTATTGCCAATATATTTGCAGCGTTACAAGCAGGTGTATTTCGATTTGACACCTCCGCTGGTGGTTTAGGAGGTTGTCCTTTTGCACCGGGTGCAACAGGCAATGTAGCAACTGAGGATGTCGTGAATATGCTACATAAAATGGATATTACCACCAATATCGACATAGATGAATTATTAAACGCTGTCGACATAATTTCTCCTTATGTGTCCAGACCAATTGAAACAGGTATGTATAAACTATTTAAAAGCAAGTAGGTGTTGACCTTGAGAAAAAGAGT
>NZ_JBAEAP010000306.1:0-3230 GCF_056205495.1 Psychrobacillus sp.
CTTGTTTAGGTAGTCAAAAGCCGATGTTCCTCACTATTTAAGGACATCGGCTTTTTTGTAATTATTGTCTTCTATTTGATTTCATCTAAAAAAAACAACTAACTCAATTAAGAGAAAGTCGATTTTTTTAGAAGAAAGTTAAGAATGGGATTTATTTTTAACTTAGCTAGTAGCAACTAACTAATAAATGAACGATGCTCCCACAATTATAAGTAGGATAAACAACACTATAAGTAGCACGAAACCAGATCCACTATTACCATAACCTGCTCCGCCACCTTGATTTTCATATCCAGACATTTACTATTCCCCCTCTCCTCCTGATACTTATAGATTATGTAAGAAAAAAAATATGGATAAGGTAATTTATTACATAATCGATAAATAATTATTGGACAAATGAAGATAGAGTTTCGAGAAAAGAGGCTATGTAGGGCTTGCACCCATTAACCTTATTGTTATAGTTGTTTTTTATTGAAAATAGCTATGGAACTTAAAAGGATTATGAAAATACTTGCAACGGTTAGCCAAATAACATTCGTAAAATCTTCTGTTGCCATAGCACCGGTTAATAATTCTACATTATTCGTTGCTAGCCGGATCGGGTTGTATGCTTCTGTTTTCTCAAACATATTTAGCAGTAGTAATGCCACAAATACTATTCCCGAAAAAAGCATCGGCATATAGGTTGATGCTGCTAAGACATTTCCAAACAAAAATACAGCAATCATTAAAATGCCAAATAACCATAAACAAAAAGCAGCAAAGTAGTAATGCGAAACAATACTCATATCCCAATAATAAGATGTATATGCGAAGGTCGTCCAAAAAGCTAGAGCATAGCTTAGTGTCCAAATAAGTGATATAGCTGTCGCTTTCGACCAGATAACTGTTTTTCTTGAAAGCCCTTTTGTTAACATGAGGATAAGGGTCCCTTTTGACAACTCTGCTGATAGTGTAGTACTAAATAAAATAATGAACAAAATAATACCCATCTGTGAGACATTTTTATAAAACTGAATCCAAGAATCGAGGGCAGTTGGCTCTGGAATATCCATTACCACACCTGCTGGCATAAACTGTTCAAATAATACAGGCATTAATTTTGCAGTTAACGGGCTCAAAATGCCAAGACCTAAAAAAATAGTGAGGATAATCCACAATTTATAAGTACGGTGTGATTCAATTAATTCTTTTTTTACAAATGCTTGAAATGATTTCATTTAACCACATCCATAAATATATTTTCTAATGATTGCTCCATTTTTTCTAACTTTTGCGGAAAAACTTGTGCTTCCTGGAACGCGTGCAAAACTAACTGCTCTGTAAAATGTGTATGTTTAAATTGCAGACTCATTTTCTCCTCTTTAAAATTACTATCATTCAACAAATTTTGAATACTTGATAATCCTCAAAATTTATTTTTATCATCCTCTGTTCCAAATTGAATATACAATTGATCAGATTGATATTGCCTTTTTATAGCTTGTAGATCACCCTCCATCACAATTTTACCTTCATGTAACACAGCAATATCGTCACAAATACGTTCCACATCAGATAATACATGTGTTGAAAAAATAACCGTTGTTTTCTGCTTTACTTCATGTAAGATGTCTAGTATCTGTTTTCGACCAATTGGATCCAATGCTGAGGTCGGTTCATCACAAATTAATAATTTAGGCTCATTTAAAAGTGCTTGCGCAATTCCTAGACGTTGCTTCATCCCTCTTGAATAAGTACCAATCCTACCAGATTCGTTAGCCAATCCAATAAGATCTAACAATTCATCGCTTTTCTGCTTCGTATATGGTTGCTTCAAACCAGTAATTTCACCACATAATAGAAGGTATTCTCTTGCAGTCATAAAGGGATAAAACATTGGAACATCAGGTAAAAATCCAATGTATTTATTGGTTTTCGTCTCACCGAAACGAACCAATTCTCCACAAATATTTAAACTACCTTCATCTGGTTGTAATAAACCTAATAACATTTTCATTGTAGTCGTTTTTCCTGAACCATTTCTGCCAAGAAAGCCAAAGACTCGATTCTCTTCAACTGTAAATGAAATATCATCAATTACTTTTTTTTCTGCGAATTGCTTCTTCAGTCCTTTCACTTCAACAATGGACATTTATTTATCACTCCGTCCAAATACGAAATAAATAACAGGACCAATAAATTGAAAGAAGAGTACTACTATAATCCACATCACCTGGTTACCAAACCGATATGTTGGGTGCTTTATTACATGTACTACTGCAAAGATGGCCAATCCAAACTGAATAATAATCAGTGGTAATAAAAATGGTAAATATTCTATTAATGTTGACATGTTGCTCTCCATTTACTTTTTTCCTCCTAATGAGAATTTTAAATTTTCGACAAGCAATTTATATAAAGGATCCTCTTGAATAAAACCGAACGCCGGTTGTGCGCATACGCTTTGCAGCATACTTTCTTTAATCACTTCATCATCCCGTACTGCATTAATACCTAAATCTAAATTTTCAAGCCATTCATCAATTAACGTAAAAAAACTATCTCCATGTAATGTAAATGGAAAAACGTCAGACGTGCAAACCCCTACATATCTTTCCAACCAGTACAACGTTTTCTCACGATTTCCTTGCATTGCGTATCCTTGGGCAGCTGCATAGTAAAACTGCAACACGATATTCGGATGCAATTCCTTTAATCCAAAAATAGAAGTAATCCCTTCCATGCGCAGAATGGTTTCTTCGAATTTCTCTTGATCGTCAATAGTTAATAACATATATGAATGAGCAGTCCCAACTAGACTTGATAAGCTTTGATACATATTCACTTGTAAGGTGCGTTTTGCTTGCTCTACATCACCCATCATTTGAAAGGCATTAGATAGTACAATTTCATCACCAACAGCAGGGCGTAACGTATCCCCCAACAAAGACAGTACTTCTGTAGGTTTCTTTAATAATAAATAAATAACTGCTTGTAACGAATTTGCCTGCTTATTAAGCCAAACATCCTCACTTTCTTGCTTAATCCTTACAAACAGTTGAGCTGTCTCTTCTAAAATAGCTTGTTGTTTTTCCTCCGTTGGCGCGAGCATATAATGATTCAAATAAAGAACACCCATTTGCAGTAAGAAGGGAAAGCATGCATAATACTTTTGAATTATACTTTGACTTTCCTCGTATACTAAATCAAAATCCTGTTTACTAAATTTTGTAGCAAGCTCGTGA